>NZ_JBSHKH010000003.1:0-137026 GCF_053643595.1 Streptomyces sp. NPDC055506
GCTGCCGGACAGGTCGTAGTGGAAGCGGCGGGGCCGGCCGATCGGGTTGCCGTGGACGTCGAGGCGCCAAACGGCCAGGTGGTCGGCGTTGGTGTCGACACCGATCACGCCGTGGGCGAGGGCGGCTTCGATCGGGACGGTCTGCACCGGCGGGATCTGCCAGGACGCCGTGACATACCAGCGCCCGCGCTGCACGTCGTGGTGGATGCGGTAGGCCACCGCCCGGTTGGCCTCCACACGATCGGCCCACTCCTGCCCCCGGTGCGGGAAGCGCACCCGCGCGGCGAGGACGTACCGGCCGTGCCCGGCGTTGGCCAGCTCGGCGAGCGGGGCCGGGAGCTTGATGCTGACCTCGCCGTCGGGCGTGATGCGCGGTCGTCTCGTTGCCGAAAGCGTTTCCCGGACTCCCCGTCAGCGGCGAGAAACCAGCGCCCGGCCTCCCAGCGGGTCCGCCACTGGGCCTCGGTGAGCTGCGCATCGTCGAGGTGGTGGCGGGTGCCCAGCAGCCGTCTGCCGCCCCGCACGACATGCATCCGGCCCGCTTCCCGGTCGGCGCGGACCTGGTTCAGCCGGTCTTCGAGGACCTGCAGGCGGCGCGACTTGCTGAACCACTCACGCGCCGATCGGTAGCCGCCCGGAGCGTGTTTGGTGCCCTTGGCGCCGACCGGGAGCGACAGGCGATGCCGGATCGCGGCGATACCGGCCTCGAGCGACTGCACATGCGCTGCCTGCCCGCGCCGGGCCAGTGCCCACTGGTCGTGCGTGGCCTTCGTGATCGACCCGGCCCACCGCGAGGACGACTCCGCCGTCAGCTCCCGCTTACGCGCCGCCCAGCTATCGGCGCAGTGTCCAAGCCCGTCCCTGCAGCGGGCTTTGAGGTCTTTCGACGCCAGCGATCCCAGATGCGCGCCCACCCGCTGGAGCACCTTCTCGTCCTCGGCCGTGAGGTGCTTCAGACGGTCCCGCACCGCCACACCGGACGGGCCGAGCGCGACGAACGGCGCCGCCACCTCCCGCAGTCCACCCACCGCCACCACCCTCCCCTCAAGGCACCGAGAACACCCGTCGTCACACCCAACGACCACCACCCAGAAAGGTCACCCGTTCGGAACAAGAACTCCCGTCCACCAACGCAAGCCCCCTGACAGCGCGGCCGTGCCCCGGTGTCCCGCACGAGTCCCGACCGTGACCGCATCGGAACCGTCCAGGACCAAACGTCAGGCGCCGTCCGGGCGTCGAAGAAGCGTCAGCGGAATCGAGCCCCGGGGGTAGCCCACATGCGCACACGACGAACCGCACGTCATCCGGTCCCGACCCTGGCCGCGCTCCTGCTGGCCGCGGCCCTCGCCCTCACCGGATGCAGCGGCGCGGGCGACGAGTCCGGCGGCAGCAGCGCCGACCGCGGAGTCGCCGCCCCGCAGGCCGACGACAAGGCGGGCGACACGTCCGGCGCGCAGGAGGCGGCGCCCGGCGGCGCCGGAAGCGGAGCCAGGGCGACCGCACCGCCGAAGCTCACCGCGAACCACATCATCCGCACCGCCTCGCTGACCGTCCAGGTCAAGGACGTCCCCAAGGCCCTGGAGGAGGCCCGCACCGGCACCGAGAACGCGGGCGGCTACGTCGGCAACGAGACCACCACCCGGGACGAGGACGGCCATGAGCGGACCCGGGTCGTGCTGCGCGTGCCCGTCGAGAAGTACGACCAGGTCCTCGCCGAGCTGGAGGGCGCCGGAAAACTCCTCGACCGCAACGCCAAGGCCGAGGACGTCACCGACCAGGTCGTGGACGTGGAGAGCCGGATCAAGTCGCAGCGCGCGAGCGTGGCCCGGATCCGCGAGCTGATGGACCAGGCCACCAAGCTCAGCGACGTGGTGACCCTGGAGGGCGAGTTGAGCACCCGCCAGGCCGACCTGGAGGCGCTGCTCGCCCGCCAGACGTCCCTGAAGGACCGCACGAGCCTGGCCACCATCACCCTCTCGCTGTCCGAGACCCCGGCGAAGAAGAAGGAGGCGAAGGACGAGGACCCGGGCTTCGTGGACGCGCTCGCGGGCGGCTGGAACGCCTTCGTGACGATGCTGCGCTGGCTCGCCGTGGCCCTCGGCGCGATCCTGCCGTTCGCCGCGGTGGCGGCCCTGATCACGCTGCTGTGGCTGCGGGTCGTCCGCCCCCGCCTCCCGCGCCGCCCGCGGCCCGCGCCCGCCACGAGCGCGCTCGGCCCGCTGCCGACGGCCCGCCCGGCCCCGGAGTCCGGGCAGCCGCGCACCCCCGGCGAGCAGGACTGAAATGCCCTGCTCCCGTAGCGTGTTCGCATGAGCATGAACCGTACGCGGGATACACGGGAGCGACTGGTCGTGATCGGCGGCGACGCCGCGGGGATGTCCGCGGCGTCGCAGGCACGCCGTCTGAACAAGCCCGACGAGCTGGAGATCGTGGCGTTCGAGCGCGGCCATTTCACGTCGTACTCGGCGTGCGGCATCCCCTACTGGGTGGGCGGCGACGTCCCGGACCGGGACCGGCTCATCGCCCGCACTCCCGAGGAACACCGCGCGCGGGACATCGATCTGCGGCTGCGCACCGAGGTCACCGAGCTCGACCCCGACGGACAGCGGGTACGCGCGCGTGACGTCGACTCCGGCGCCGAGTCCTGGACGTCGTACGACAAGCTCGTGATCGCGACCGGCGCCCGGCCGATCCGACCCGATCTGCCCGGGGTCGACGCGCCCGGGGTGCACGGGGTGCAGACGCTGGACGACGGGCAGGCGCTGCTCGACACGCTGACACGCACGCGCGGCCGTCGCGCGGTGGTCGTGGGGGCCGGCTACATCGGCGTGGAGATGGCCGAGGCGCTCATCAACCGCGGCTACGAGGTGACGGTCGTCAACCGCGGCAGCGAGCCCATGGCGACCCTCGACCCCGACATGGGCCGCCTGGTGCACGAGGCCATGGAGGGCCTGGGCATCACGATGGTGAACGACGCCGAGGTCACCGAGATCCTGACGGGCGACGACGGCCGGGTACGCGCGGTGGCCACGAAGGACCGCGACTTCCCCGCGGACGTCGTCGTGCTCGGCATCGGCGTACGCCCCGAGACGACGCTCGCCAAGGCGGCCGGCCTCCCGCTCGGCACGCACCACGGTCTGCTCACCGACCGCTCGATGCGGGTGCGCGGGTACGAGAACATCTGGGCCGGCGGCGACTGCGTCGAGGTCCTCGACCTGGTCTCCGGCCAGCAACGGCACATCCCGCTCGGCACCCACGCCAACAAGCACGGCCAGGTCATCGGCACCAATGCCGGCGGCGGCTACGCCACCTTTCCGGGCGTGGTCGGCACGGCCGTCAGCAAGGTCTGCGACCTGGAGATCGCGCGCACGGGACTGCGCGAGAAGGACGCCCACCGTGTGGGCCTGCGCTTCGAGGCGGTCACCATCGAGTCGACGAGCCGCGCCGGCTACTACCCGAACTCCTCCCCCATGACGGTCAAGATGCTCGCCGAACACCGCACGGGCCGCCTCCTAGGCGTTCAGATCGTGGGCAGGGAGGGCGCGGGCAAGCGCGTCGACATCGCGGCGGTCGCCCTCACGGCGGGCATGACGGCAGAACAGATGACGGCCCTGGACCTCGGCTACGCCCCACCGTTCTCCCCCGTCTGGGACCCGATCCTGGTAGCGGCCCGCAAGGCGGCGGCGAAGGTCCGCGAGACCTCATAGGGGCGGCGGGCGATGCCCTTCTTTCAGGGGCGCGGGGAACTGCGCGAACGGCCACGACGGCGCCGCACCCGGCCACGCACCCGCACCCCCACGGCGAACCCCTACGCAGTCCCAGCCGTACCGTTGATCCGGTCGATCGCCTGCCGCGCCTGCTCCGCCGGCGGCCGGGACGGCAACGAGGACACCGACGCGGGCGCCGCCGTCACCGCCGGCGGCTGCTCCCCGGCCGGCTTCGCGTGCGAGGCCACCCGGGTCGACCGCAACCGGTGGCTCACCGCCTCTTCCAGCGTCACGGGCCGTCGCAACTGGGTGGCCAGCCGCCCCGCGTCCTGGCCGAGACGGGCCACGTCCTCCCAGGGCAGCCGCACCACCAGCGTGAGCTCCGCCTCGCCGTCGGGCAGTGCGTGCATCGCGGGAGTAACTCGGTCGTTCATCGCCTGTTCCTCACGTCGGCCCCGCGACCCGCCTTCCCCGCGCCGCGGGCGGTTGCCGACACATACGCACGCCCCTACGGCAGCGTTCACCGGGCTCGGCGATTGCCGGGCGGCATGTCGACGCGGTCGTCATCGCCGGCTGTCCCGGGCGGTGCCGCGGGCGCGGCGGGCGGGAGCCCATGTGATCGCCGCCTCGATGATCGGCGGGGTCTGCCGGTGCTCCTGGCCCTGCCCGCGGCCGGCTGCCTGGCGGCTGATCCGGGCGACGCGGGAGGGCCCGTCGTCCTGACCCGTCCTGACCCCGTCCCGTCAGCGGGCGCTGTGCGTGTGCACGTACTCCACGAGCCGCGTCAGCGCGTCCGGGTCGGTGGACGGCATGACGCCGTGGCCGAGGTTGAAGACATGGCCCTCCAGGCCCGCCGCCGCGTCCAGGACCTCCCGGGTCTTCGCCTCGACGGCCTCCGTCGGGGCGAAGAGCACGGTCGGGTCGAGGTTGCCCTGGAGCGCCTTGCCGGGGCCGACGCGGCGGACGGCCTCGTCCAGCGGGACGCGCCAGTCGACGCCGACGACGTCCGCGCCGGCCTCGCCCATGAGGCCCAGCAGCTCGCCGGTGCCGACGCCGAAGTGGATGCGCGGTACGCCGTAGCCGGCCACGGCCTCGAAGACCTTCGCCGAGGCGGGCAGGACCGAACGCCGGTAGTCGACGGGGGCCAGGGCGCCGGCCCAGGAGTCGAAGAGCTGGACCGCGGAGGCGCCCGCCTCGATCTGCACCTTGAGGAAGGCGGTCGTGATGTCCGCGAGGCGGTCGAGCAGGTCGGCCCAGAGCTCGGGGTCGCCGTACATCATCGCCTTGGCGTTCTCGTACGTGCGGGACGGGCCGCCCTCGACGAGGTAGCTGGCGAGGGTGAACGGGGCGCCGGCGAAGCCGATGAGGGGCGTGGCGCCGAGCTCGCGCGTCAGCAGGCCGATGGCCTCGGTGACGTAGGAGACGTCCTCGGGGGTCAGGTCGCGCAGCTGCGCGAGGTCCGCCCGGGTGCGGATCGGGCGCTCGACGACCGGGCCGACGCCGGGCTTGATGTCGAGGTCGACGCCGATGGCCTTGAGCGGGACGACGATGTCGCTGAAGTAGATCGCCGCGTCCACGTCGTGCCGGCGCACCGGCTGGAGCGTGATCTCGGTGACCAGTTCCGGCCGCATGCAGGACTCGAGCATCGGAACGCCCTCACGGACCTTGCGGTACTCCGGCAGTGAGCGCCCGGCCTGCCGCATGAACCACACCGGGGTGTGCGGCACGGGCTCGCGCCGGCAGGCCTTGAGGAAGGCTGAGTCGTATGTGGCGGACGGCTGCTGGGCCCGGGGGGCGTCGTTGGCACTCACGGGGCCAAGTTTCGCACGCCGTCAAGGAGCGCGATTCAGCCCCTGGAGCGGTGCGGGGTGTCTAGCCCGGCACCCGGGGCCCGGTCCCCGTAACCTTCCCGCATGGCTGCGGCTCAGGGACGACTGTCGGACGGCGCTGGCGGAATGGACGAAGCGAAGGACACCGAGAACGACCGGAGGGAGGCGGACACCGCCCCGCTGCCCTTCCGGTCCGCCGTCGACGCGCTCAGGACGGCGCGGCTGCGGCCCCAGATCGAGATCGAGCCGACGCGCCCGCCGCAGCGGCTCGCCCCCTACACCTACGCGCTGGAGGCGGCGGTCGTCGACGGCGACCAGGACCTGGCCGACGGCCGGCTGGTGCTGCTGCACGACCCGGCGGGCCACGAGGCCTGGCAGGGCACCTTCCGGCTGGTGACGCTGGTACGCGCCGAACTGGAGCCGGAGATGGCGGCGGACCCGCTGCTGCCGGAGGTGTGCTGGACCTGGCTGACCGGCGCGCTCCAGGCGCGCGGGCTGGCGTGCGGGGAGCCGAGCGGCACCGTCACGCGCGCGAGTTCGCACTACTTCGGCGGTCTGTCCGCGCGCCCGGCCGCCTCACAGATCGAGATCCGCGCGTCGTGGACGCCGCGCGAGGGCATGGGCGGGGTTCCGGACACGGCCGGGCACCTGGCGGCCTGGTGTGATCTGCTCGCCCAGGTCGCGGGACTGCCGCCGGCCGGGCCGGGCGACGCGTCGGTGGTGACCCTGCCGCAGCGGCGGGGACCCCAGTCCCGCTGATCGCGAGCCTGCTGACCTACCCCTGACCGCCCCGCACTGATCGACCTTGTGCGGGGCGGTCAGCCATGTCCGGTCGACGATCACACCCGCATCCCCCTCTTGGCCGAATCACTTTGTCGATACGGCCACTTTCGACCGCGTAGCGACGCAGAGCGAAACCGTTCGACCTTCGAATGATCGACCGCGTGTCCGAATTGCACGGATTGTTATCACCGAATCGTGATCATTCTCTAAAGGCGGACGGGTTCGGTGCCGAAGACGACTGTGACCTTGAAAGCACGGTTCGTCCCGGCTTCATCCCCACGAGCCGGCCCCGTCCCGCACCCCAGGAGGCCTGGTGTCCGTTCTCCTCGAGCAGCCCGCAAGCCTGGTCGCCTACCGCCCGAACAAGCCGACCGCCATGGTGGTCGTGGCCGACCCGCGCGTCCGCTCCACCGTCACCCGCCACCTGTGGGCGCTCGGTGTGCGCGATGTCATCGAGGCCTCGTCCATCGCGGAGGCTCGTCCCCGCATCGGCAACCCCCGCGACATCTGCGTCGCCGACGTCCACCTGCCGGACGGCTCCGGCCTCACCCTGCTGTCGGAGACCCGCGCGGCGGGCTGGCCCAACGGCCTCGCCCTCTCCGCCGCCGACGACATCGCCGCCGTGCGCAACGCGCTCGCCGGCGGGGTGAAGGGTTACGTCGTCACCGGCACCCGTACCAACGTCGGGCTCCCCACCCGGCCGGGCGCCGCTCCCATCGGAGCCGCCGCCGCGCGTCTGCACCGCCGCCCCCCGGGTGCCCCGAGTCACCCGGGCGGCTACCGCGAACTGTCCGGCCGTGAGGTCGAGGTGCTGCGACTGGTCGCGGAGGGCCAGTCGAACAAGGCGATCGGCGTCTCGATGGGCCTGTCCGCGCTGACCGTCAAGAGCCACCTCGCCCGCATCGCCCGCAAGCTCGGCACGGGCGACCGCGCCGGCATGGTGGCGGTGGCGCTGCGGACCGGGATCATCCACTGACCCGCTCCGCCATGACCCTTTGTGATCATTCACTCACGTGAACGGGATCGGCCGCCGATCCCCTTCACCCCAGACGTGGCTCGCGAACCCCGTACTTCCCCGACGTGACTGGTTTGCGACCCTCGGGCGCCCGTCGACGGAACGGTCCCTCGGCGGGCGCTGTCCATACATGGATACCCTTGACAGGTGACCGACGCCCACGACACCGCAGCAGACAGCTCACTGCGAACCACCGGAGGCGCCCCTCCGGACGACGGCGGATCTTCTGCTACGGAGGCGCCGACCCCCTTGCTCGAGCCGCGCGAGGGCATTCCGCCCGTGATCGCGGACGAGACCGCCCTGGCCCGGGTGATCGCCGCCTTCGCGGCGGGGACCGGCCCGGTCGCCGTCGACGCCGAGCGGGCGTCCGGCTACCGCTACGGCCAGCGCGCCTACCTGGTGCAGTTGCGCCGTGAGGGCGCGGGCTCGGCTCTGATCGACCCCGTGGCCTGCCCCGACCTGTCCGCCCTGGGCGAGGCCCTCTCCGGCGTCGAGTGGGTGCTGCACGCCGCCACCCAGGACCTGCCCTGTCTGCGCGAGATAGGCATGGTGCCGACGCGGCTCTTCGACACCGAGCTGGCCGGCCGGCTCGCCGGGTTCCCCCGGGTCGGCCTCGGCGCGATGGTCGAGGGCGTGCTCGGCTTCGTCCTGGAGAAGGGACACTCCGCGGTCGACTGGTCCACCCGGCCGCTGCCCGAGCCGTGGCTGCGGTACGCGGCGCTGGACGTCGAGCTGCTCGTCGACCTGCGTGACGCGCTGGAGAAGGAGCTGGACCGGCAGGGCAAGCTGGAGTGGGCCCGCCAGGAGTTCGACGCGATCGCCTCGGCCCCGCCGCCGGAGCCGCGCAAGGACCCGTGGCGTCGTACGTCGGGCATGCACAAGGTGCGCCGGCGGCGGCAGCTGGCCGTTGTGCGGGAGCTGTGGCAGACCCGGGACCGGATCGCGCAGCGGCGGGACGTCTCGCCCGGCAAGGTGCTCGGGGACGCGGCCATCGTGGAGGCCGCGCTGTCCCTTCCGGCCAACGTGCACGCCCTCGCCGCGCTGAACGGTTTCGGACACCGGACGGGCAAGCGGCAGCTGGAACAGTGGCAGGCGGCCGTGGACCGGGCGAAGGCGCTGACCGAGGCGCAGTTGCCGCAGCCGGGGCAGCCGGTCGCGGGGCCGCCGCCGCCGCGGGCCTGGGCCGACAAGGATCCCGTCGCCGCGGCGCGGCTGTCCGCCGCGCGGGCGGGGGTTTCGGCGCTGGCTGAGCGGATCAACATGCCGCAGGAGAATCTGATCACGCCGGACACGGTGCGGCGGGTCTGCTGGGAGCCGCCGGGTGTGGTGGACGCGGAGTCTGTGAGCGCGGCTCTTGAGGGGTATGGGGCTCGGGCTTGGCAGGTGGAGTTGGTGACTCCGGTGCTGGTGGAGGCGCTGTCCGTGAAGGAGGCCTAGCCGCCGTAGCGGTCTTCGCCGTACGGCGGCTGCGGGGCGCATGTGGTCGTTCGCGCAGTTCCCCGCGCCCCTGAAAGAAGGGCGTCTACTTCGTGGCACCTCGAGTGAAGCCGTTGTAGATGAACCTCTGCAGGAACAGGAAGACGAGCAGCGTCGGGGCGATGACCAGGATCGCGCCTGCCGAGATGGTCTCCCAGTGGGCGCCGAAAGGGCCCTTGAAGCGGAACAGGGACGTCGAGATCACGCCAAGATCTTCGGAGGGCATGTAGAGGAAGGGGATGTAGAAGTCGTTGTAGACGTTGATCCCCTTCACGATCACGACCGTCGCGATCGCCGGTTTCAGCAGCGGGAAGATGATCTTCCGGTAGATCGTGAAGGCGTTGGCGCCGTCCAGCCGGGCCGACTCGTCGAGCGAGACCGGGATCGATCGTACGAACTGCAGGAAGATGTAGATCGAGACGATGTCCGTGCCCATGTAGAGCGCGATCGGCGCCCAGAGGCTGTCGAACATGCCGAAGCTGTTGACGATCTGGAAGGTGGCCACCTGGGTGGTCACCCCGGGGACCAGCGCGGCGACCAGGAACAGCGCCAGGACCAGCTTGCGGAAGCGGAACCGGAAGCGGTCGATGGCGTACGCCGTCATCGAGCCGATCAGGATCGTGCCCCCGATGGCGACCACCAGGATGATCGCCGTGTTGGCGAACGCCGAGAGCATCCGGCCGTCCTGGAACGCCGTCACGTAGTTGGAGAAGTTGAGCGGGTCGTCGGGCAGCGTGAGCGCGCCGCTGTCGTCCGCCATCTCCCCGGAGGTCTTCAGCGAGGTCAGGAAGACCACGGCCAGCGGCAGGAACACGACCAGTGTCGCGAGGACCAGGGACAGATACACGAGGGCCCGGGCCACCGTACGGCGTGTCATACGAGGTCCACCTTGTCGTCCGGGACGAGGCGCCGCTGCACCCAGGTCACCGCCAGGATGATCAGCAGCAGTACGACGGCCGCCGCCGAGGCGAGGCCCGTCTTGTTGAACTGGAAGGCCAGCTTCACGGTCTGGATCACGAAGGTCTCGGTGCCGGTCGCGCCGCCGGTCATGATGTACGGGATCTCGAAGACGGACAGCGACCCGGAGACGGACAGGATCACCGAGAGGCTCAGTACGGGCCGGATGCCGGGCGCGATGATGTGGCGGAACTGCTGCCAGCGGTTCGCCCCGTCGATCTCGGCCGCCTCGTACAACTCCCCCGGGATGGACTGGATCGCCCCGAGGAAGAGGACGAAGTTCAGGCCCATGTACCGCCAGACCGAGACGCCGGCGAGCGAGACGTTGGCCGAGGCGGGGGTGCCGAGCCAGGCGCGGTCGCCGTCGTAGCCGACGAGGCCCAGGATCGCGTCCAGGGTGCCGCCGTCCTGGAAGAAGTACAGGAAGACGAAGCCGATCGCGACGCCGTTGATCAGGTACGGGAAGAAGAGCACGCCCTTGAAGAAGTTGCGGAAGCGGACGTTGAAGCTCAGGACGGTCGCGAAGTAGAGCGCGGCGGCGATCTGCACCACGGAAGCGGCGAGGTAGTACCCGCTGACGAAGAACACCTCGAACAGCTCGGAGCGGGTGAAGAGTTCGGCGTAGTTCTCGGCGCCCGTGTAGTGCAGCTCGGGGCTGACACCGTCCCAGTCGGTGAAGCTGTACGCGACCATGTTGACGATCGGCGCGTAGGTGAACGTGATCAGCAGGAGGAGCGGGGCGAGGAGGAAGAGCCAGGGGGGCACGCCCCGCCACCGCCGGATGGACCGGGCCATCAGGACCCCAGGTTCCGCTGCGCCTCGGTCCACTTGTCGCCGAGTCCGGCCAGGAAGTCGTCCAGGCCGCCCTTGCGGGCGCCGCGGGCGAGGTCGACGAGGTCCTGGCGGTAGTCGGGCTTGTAGATGCCGACCTCGGACTGGTTGTCGATGGACTTGACCTCGGCGCCCTTG
This sequence comes from Streptomyces sp. NPDC055506, assembly GCF_053643595.1. Taxonomy (NCBI): domain Bacteria; kingdom Bacillati; phylum Actinomycetota; class Actinomycetes; order Kitasatosporales; family Streptomycetaceae; genus Streptomyces; species Streptomyces sp. NPDC055506. The sequence goes on from NZ_JBSHKH010000003.1 coordinate 10,737, forward strand.
GTGTCGTCGATGTCGAGGAGCTTCACGCCCGCCTCCTCGTACGGCTTCAGGACGTCGGGCAGCGGGGCGTCCTTGAGGGGTGAGAGGGCGAGGTTGGCGTCCGCGTAGCCGGACTTGTCGGTGAACCAGTCGATCCAGGCGCGCGCGGCGGCCTTGTGGTCGGAGTTGACGTTGACGGCCTGCTGGTAGTCGGGGGACGTCACCGCGCAGAACGTGCCGTTCTTCTGGGCGGGGAAGGGCATGAAGCCGATGTCGGCCGGGTCGGTGCCCGCCTGCTTCGCCGCGGCCCGCATCTGCACGATCGCCCAGGAGCCGAGCCACATCGTGGCGATCTCGCCCTTGGCCAGCTTGGGCTTGGACGCCTCCCAGTTGGTGGTCGTCGGGTCCTTCTCGATCAGGCCCGACTTCACGATGTCGTGGAGCAGCGTGTCACCGACCCGCAGATCGGCACCGGCGGCCCAGGGGTCGCCCTCGGCGAGTCGCGTGGTGGCCCCGGTGTCGCAGCCGACCGAGCCGTTGACGTTCGTCCACTGGGTCAGCGGCCACATGTCCTTGAAGTTGGTGTAGTACGGCACCGCCTCGGACTTGGCCTTGATCGCCTTGAGGTCGTCGAGGAACTCGGCCGGGGTCGTGGGCCAGTCGGTGATGCCGGCCGCGCTCCACACCTTCTTGTTGTAGACGAAGCCGGGGACCACGCCGATCGGGCTCTGCCCGTAGACCTTGTCCCGCACGGTGGAGTAGTCGGTGAAGCGGTACTTCTCGCTCCGCTCGGCCCGGGTGCCCAGCGAGGCGAAGAACTTCGGGTAGTCCTTCTTCTCGATCACGGCCGGGATCATGAGGACGTCGCCGTAGTTCTCGGTGTTCATACGGATCTTGACCTCGCCCTCGTAGTCGGTGAGGCCCTCGAACTCGACCTTCACCTTGGGGTAGGTCTTGCTGAACTCGGCGGCGTACTTCTTCATCGTCCCGTCCTGCACGAGGTCGGTCCGGTGGGTGAGGACGGTGATGGTCCCGCTGACCTTGCCGGGATCGTCGGGCGCCTCGGCATCCGCGCCCTTGGAGGTGCCTCCGGTGCCGGTGCAGCCCGAGGCCAGCAGGGCGGCGCCCACGGCGAGGGCGAGGAGAGTACGGCGGTTCATGTGCATCAGCTCCGTTCGCGGAGGAGAACTCGGGACGGAAGAGCACGTGCGGTATGGCTGGTTCGGCACTCTGACAGCGCTTTCCTCAACCGGTAAAGTCCCATTCCCGCCAACGATGCGAAGCCTGGACACGACTCTTCACTGGACCGGTTAAGGGAGTGCGCATGCTGGAGGCCACACCGCTCGGCGACGGATGGATCCTGCGGCACGAGTCGGACACACTGCCGGCCTCCGTGCCGGGCTGCGTGCACACCGATCTGATGGCGGCCGGGGTGATCCCGGATCCGTTCCTGGGCCAGGGCGAGTCCGAGGTGGCGTGGGTGGGGCGCCGGGACTGGACGTACGAGCGGGAGCTCGGGGCCCCCGGCACACAGGAGCAGACCGACCTGGTCTTCGACGGGCTCGACACCGTCGCCGAGATCTCCCTGGACGGGCGGCCGCTGGGCACGGTGCGGAACATGCACCGCTCGTACCGGTTCGATGTGACGGGGCTGTCCGGGCCGCTGTCGGTGCGGTTCGTCTCCGCGTACGCGGAGGCCGAGGCCGTGCGGGGACGCCTGGGCGAACGGCCCGCCGCCTACGCCGAGCCCTACCAGTACGTCCGCAAGATGGCCTGCTCCTTCGGCTGGGACTGGGGGCCGACCCTGGTGACGGCCGGGATCTGGCGGCCGGTGCGCCTGGAGCACTGGTCCACGGCCCGGATCGCCCGGGTGCGTCCGCTGGTCACCGTCGAGGAGGGCGCGGGGGTTGTCGAACTGGCCGTCGATGTCGAGCGGACCCGGGTGGAGGTGCCGCTCGCCCTGGAGGCCACGGTGGGCGGGGTGCGGGCCCGCGCGGAGCTTGACGGGGCGCACGGCGTGGTACGACTGCGGGTGCCGGACGCGGAGCTGTGGTGGCCGCGCGGTTATGGCGAACAGCCGCTGTACAACGTCGAGTTGAGCTTGCTGGGCGATGGCGGCGCCCTGGACGTGTGGCGGCGGCGGATCGGCTTCCGGACCGTGGAGCTCGACCGGCGGCCCGACGCGCACGGCACCGGCTTCACTCTCGTCGTCAACGGCGAGCGGCTCTTCGCACGAGGCGTCAACTGGATCCCGGACGACGTCTTCCCGTCCCGGATCACCCGCGCGCGCTACCGGCGGCGGCTGGAGCAGGCGGCCGGGGCGGGCGTGGACCTCGTACGGATCTGGGGCGGCGGGATCTACGAGAGCGAGGACTTCTACGACGCCTGCGACGAACTCGGGCTGCTGGTCTGGCAGGACTTCCCGTTCGCCTGCGCGGCCTACCCGGAGGAGCAGCCGCTGCGCGGCGAGGTGGAGGCCGAGGCGCGGGAGAACGTCGTACGGCTGATGCCGCATCCGTCGCTGGTGCTGTGGAACGGCAACAACGAGAACCTGTGGGGCTTCCGGGACTGGGGGTGGGAGCCGAGGCTGGCGGGGGACTCCTGGGGCGAGGGCTACTACCTGGGCGTGCTGCCGCGTGTGGTGGCCGAGCTGGATCCGACCCGGCCGTACACGGCGGGCAGCCCCTGGTCCGGGTCCTGGCGGCATCACCCCAACGACCCGGCGCACGGCACGCACCACTCGTGGGAGGTGTGGAACCGGGAGGACTACGCCGACTACCGGCTGAGCGTGCCGCGGTTCGTCGCCGAGTTCGGCTGGCAGGCGCCGCCCGCGTACTCCACCCTGCGCCGGGCGCTGCCCGGGGAGGCGCTCGCGCCGGACTCCCCCGGCATGCTGCACCACCAGAAGGCCGACGACGGCAACGGCAAACTGGAACGGGGGCTGGCCCGGCATTTCGCCGTACCGGACCGGGACTTCGATCGCTGGCACTATCTGACGCAGGTCAACCAGGCGCGTGCGGTCGCCGCCGGGATCGAGCACTGGCGCTCGCACTGGCCGGTGTGCGCGGGCACGGTCGTCTGGCAGCTCAACGACTGCTGGCCGGTGACCTCGTGGGCGGCGGTCGACGGGGACGGCCGCGAGAAGCCGCTGTTCCACGAGCTGAAGCGGCTGTACGCGGACCGGTTGCTGACGCTCCAGGAGGGTGACGGCGGGCTGGTGCTGGCCGCCGTGAACCAGGGGGCGGAGGAGTGGAGGGGGACGCTGACCCTGCGCCGGATGTCCGTCGAGGGCGAGGTGCTGGGGCAGGCGGATGTGGAACTGGCGGCCGGGAGGCGGGCCGTGGCCCGGGTCGGTGTCCCGCCCGAGCTGACGCCCGACGGGCCGAAGGAGTTCCTGGTGGCGGACGCGGACGGCCTGCGGGCCCTGCACTTCCCGGTGCCGGACCGCGAAGTCCCCTACCCCGCACCGCGGTTCGATGTCGCACTCGCGCCCGGCGGTGTCACCGTGACCGCCCGCACCCTGGTCCGGGACCTGCTGCTCCAGGCCGACCGGCTGGATCCGGAGGCCCGGGCCGACCGGGGGCTGGTCACGCTGCTGCCGGGCGAAGAGGTGACCATCGGGGTGCTCGGCTGGAAGACTCCGGACGCCCGGCGTGCTCGTTCGGCCCTGTACTGCGTGGAGCCCACCCGATGACGGCAGCACCGCCCCCTCGCGTCACCATCAAGGACGTCGCCGCGCGTGCCGGTGTGTCCAAGGGTGCCGTGTCACTCGCCTTCAACCACAAGCCGGGCCTGTCGGAGGCAACCCGGGACCGGATCTTCCGGGCCGCGCGGGAGCTGGGCTGGGCACCGAACCTCACGGCGCGGACGCTGGCCGGTTCGCGCGTGGACGTGGTGGGTCTCGCGGTGTGCAGGCCGGCGCGGATGCTGGGGCTCGAGCCCTGGTACATGGACTTCGTCTCGGGTGTGGAGAGCGTGCTGGCCGAGCACTCCTGCTCGCTGCTGCTGAGGCTCGTACGGAACCTGGAGGAGGAGACCGGGGTCCAGGAGGCGTGGTGGCGGGGGCGGCAGGTCGGCGGGTCGATCCTGGTCGACTTCCGCGCCGACGATCCCCGGGTGGGCCTGGTGGAGCGGCTCGGGCTGCCGGTGGTCGCGGTCGGGCATCCCTCGCTGACCAGGGGGCTCACCTCGGTGTGGACGGACGACGCCACGGCCGTGACGGAGGCGGTGCGCTATCTGGCGGCGCTCGGGCACCGGCGGATCGCCCGGGTCGGCGGTGCGGCGGCCCTCGGGCACACGGCCATCCGGACGGCGGCCTTCGACGAGGCGGCGGGAGCGCTGGCACTGGCCGGGGCGTGGCAGGTCGCGACGGACTTCTCCGGGGACGCGGGGGCGCGGGCGACGCGGTCCCTGCTGACGGCCGCGCCGCCCGACCGGCCGACGGCGATCGTGTACGACAACGACATCATGGCGGTGGCGGGGCTGTCGGTGGCGGCGGAGATGGGGCTGCGGGTGCCGGACGACGTCTCGCTGCTGGCGTGGGACGACTCGCAGCTGTGCCGGCTGACGCATCCGACGTTGTCCGCGATGAGTCATGACGTGCACGGGTTCGGAGCGGAGGTGGCCCGGACGCTGTTCGGGGTGATCACCGGAGAGGGGGCGGCTGGATCGCATCCCGTGCCCACGCCCGTACTGACCCCTCGGGGATCCACGGCACCCCCGAAGGTGTGACCTTCACCGCTCCGCCTGTCAGGACTGTGCAGCTACGTTACCCATAAGTAGCATGGGCCTGAGCGCGCGCTCAGCGCACCTCGCAGCAGCAATGCAGTTCCGGACCCTGGAGGAGAGCCATCGTGCCTCGTACCGTCAGGGACGTCGTCTTCGTCGACGGCGTCCGCACCCCGTTCGGCAAGGCGGGACCGAAGGGCATCTACCACGAGACCCGTGCCGACGACCTCGTCGTGAAGGCGATCCGGGAGCTGCTGCGCCGCAACCCCGGTCTCGACCCGAAGAAGATCGACGAGGTCGCCATCGCCGCGACCACGCAGATCGGTGACCAGGGCCTGACCATCGGCCGCACGGCCGGGATCCTGGCCGGTCTCCCGCAGTCCGTCCCGGGCTACTCCATCGACCGCATGTGTGCCGGCGCCCTGACGGCCGTGACCACGGTCGCCGGTTCCGTCGCCTTCGGCGCCTACGACGTCGCCATCGCCGGCGGTGTCGAGCACATGGGCCGCCACCCCATGGGCGAGGGCGTCGACCCGAACCCGCGGTTCGTCAGCGAGAAGCTGGTCGACGAGTCGGCCCTGTTCATGGGCATGACCGCGGAGAACCTGCACGACCGCTACCCGCACATCACCAAGCAGCGCGCCGACGAGTACGCCGTGCGTTCCCAGGAGAAGGCCGCCAAGGCCTACGCCAACGGCAAGATCCAGGCCGACCTGGTGCCGATCTCGGTCCGCCGTACCTCCCCCGAGGCCGGCGAGACGGGCTGGGGCCTGGTCACCGCCGACGAGCCGATGCGCCCGGGCACGACCCTGGAGAACCTCTCCGGCCTGAAGACCCCGTTCCGGGTGCACGGCCGGGTCACCGCCGGTAACGCGGCCGGTCTGAACGACGGCGCCACCGCCTCGGTCATCGCCTCCGAGGACTTCGCGCGGGAGAACGACCTCCCCGTGAAGATGCGCCTGGTCTCCTACTCCTTCGCGGGCGTCGAGCCGGAGGTCATGGGCTACGGCCCGATCCCGGCCACCGAGAAGGCGCTGGCCCAGGCCGGCCTGTCGATCTCCGACATCGGTCTGTTCGAGGTCAACGAGGCCTTCGCCGTCCAGGTCCTGGCCTTCCTCGACCACTACGGCATCGCCGACGACGACGCGCGCGTCAACCAGTACGGCGGCGCCATCGCCTTCGGCCACCCGCTGGCCTCCTCCGGCGTCCGGCTGATGACGCAGCTGGCCCGCCAGTTCGAGGAGCAGCCGCACGTCCGCTACGGCCTGACCACCATGTGCGTCGGCTTCGGCATGGGCGCGACGGTCATCTGGGAGAACCCGCACTTCGAGGGGGACAAGTGAGCACCACCGCCGAGCTTCTCAAGCAGGCTTCCGAGCTGTTCCCGGACGAGGTCGTCACGAGTGCGCACGTACGCCACTTCGACCTCCCCCTCGGTGCCGGGCGCTTCGCCCTGATCACCCTGGACAACGGGCACGACCACACCAAGCCGACCACCTTCGGCCCGGCCTCGCTGGCCAACCTCGACGCCGCGATCGACCAGGTCGAGAAGGAGGCGGCGGACGGCGAGATCGTCGGCGTCGGCCTCACCGGCAAGCCGTTCATCTTCGCGGTCGGCGCCGACCTCAAGGGCGTGGAGATCCTCAAGGAGTACGAGCACGCTCTCGCCATCGGCAAGGGCGGCCACGAGGTCTTCAAGCGGCTGTCCAAGCTGGCGGTCCCGACCTTCGCGTACTACAACGGCGCCGCGATGGGCGGCGGTGTCGAGGTCGGTCTGCACTGCACCTACCGGACCGTCTCCGCGGCCCTCCCGGCGTTCTCGCTCCCCGAGGTCTTCCTCGGTCTGGTGCCCGGCTGGGGCGGCTGCGCCCTGCTGCCGAACCTGATCGGCCCCGAGAAGGCCGTCTCGGTGATCATCGAGAACAGCCTCAACCAGAACAAGCAGCTCAAGGGCAAGCAGGTCTTCGAGCTCGGGATCGCCGACGCGATCTTCGAGGGCGCGGACTTCCTGGAGCAGTCGCTGATCTGGACCGCGGCCGTCCTCAAGAACGAGATCGAGATCGAGCGCCCGGTGATCGACCGCGGCGAGGCCTGGGACCAGGCCGTCGCCAAGGGCCGTTTCATCGCGGACTCCAAGGTGCACGGCGCCGCCCCGGCCGCCTACCGCGCCCTGGACATCATCGCCGCCGCCAAGAACGGCGACCTCCAGCAGGGCTACGACGCCGAGGACAAGGCGCTCGCCGACCTGATCATGGGCGGTGAACTGCGCTCCGGCATCTACGCCTTCAACCTGGTGCAGAAGCGCGGCAAGCGCCCGGCCGGTGCCCCGGACAAGAACCTGGCCCGCCCGGTCACCAAGGTCGGTGTCGTCGGCGCCGGTCTGATGGCCAGCCAGCTGGCGCTGCTGTTCCTGCGCCGCCTCGAGGTGCCGGTCGTGCTGACCGACATCGACCAGGAGCGCGTCGACAAGGGTGTGGGCTACGTCCACGCCGAGATCGACAAGCTGCTCGGCAAGGGCCGTATCAACCAGGACAAGGCCAACCGCCTCAAGGCGCTGGTGTCCGGTGTGCTGGACAAGGCCGAGGGCTTCGCGGACGCCGACTTCATCATCGAGGCGGTCTTCGAGGAGATCGGCGTCAAGCAGCAGGTGTTCGCGGAGGTCGAGGCGGTCGCCCCGGCGCACGCCATCTTCGCGACGAACACCTCCTCGCTGTCGGTCTCCGAGATGGCGTCGAAGCTGAAGAACCCCGAGCGGGTCGTGGGCTTCCACTTCTTCAACCCGGTCGCGGTCCTCCCGCTCCTGGAGATCGTGCGCGGCGAGAAGACCGACGACGCCTCCCTGGCCACGGCGTTCGCCGTCGCCAAGAAGCTGAAGAAGACCGCGGTCCTCACCAAGGACGCCCCGGCGTTCGTCGTGAACCGCATCCTGACGCGCTTCATGGGCGAGATCCAGAACGTCATCGACGAGGGCACCCCGGTCGCGGTCGCCGAGAAGGCCGTCGAGCCGCTCGGTCTGCCGATGTCGCCGCTGGTCCTGCTGGAGCTGGTCGGCCCGGCGATCGGTCTGCACGTCTCGGAGACGCTCAACAGGGCGTTCCCGGACCGCTTCACGGTCTCCCCGAACCTCGCGGCCGTCGTCAAGGCGGGCAAGCGCGGCTTCTACGTCTACGACTCCGGCAAGCCGGAGCTGGACCCCGAGGTCGCCGCGCTGCTGAAGCAGGGCGACTCCGTCCTGACCGAGGAGCAGGTCCGCGACCGCGTCCTGGACGCCGTGGCGCAGGAGATCGGGCTCATGCTCGACGAGGGCGTCGTCGCCGAGGCGCAGGACATCGACCTGTGCCTCATCACGGGCGCCGGCTGGCCGTTCCACCTGGGCGGCATCACGCCGTACCTGGACCGCGAGGGCGTCTCCGAGCGGGTCAACGGCAAGAGGTTCCTCGCGCAGGGTGTGGCGAGCATCCCCGCGTAACGCGTAACCCCTGAGGGGGGTGGGGCGTACGGTAACAATCCGTGCACCCGCCCCCCTTTTTGTATGCACGCACAGATAGGATCCTCACACAATCCGACCATTGTTTACCCGGCTCTGACGGTCTCCACCAGAGGCCACCGGATGCCTTAGAAGGAGTCTCCGTGGCGTCCTCCCGCCGCCGCCCTGCCCGAAGCCGGGTTTGGCCCAAGATCAGACTCCTGCTCCTCGTGGCGGTGGTCGCCGCCGGCGGCACGGCGCTCTATCCCGTGTGGAAGGCGGCGAATCCGGATCCGCCCGAGCTGAAGGTCCGGTACCGGACCGACACCCAGGCGACGGCCCCGGCGGCCAAGCCGTCGCTCGAGGTCTTCAACGACACCGGGAAGGCACTGCCGTTGAGCGATGTGACGCTCCGGTACTACTTCACCGCCGACGACGCCCCGGGCGCCGCGCCGTACGCCTTCAACTGCGTCAACGCCGTCTTCGGCTGCTCGAACGTCGCCGGCCGGATCGTGGCGATGGACAAGGCCACCGACACCGCCGACCACTACCTGGAGATCAGGTTCGGGGAAGGCGCGGGCAGTCTGAAGCCCGGCGCCAACAGCAAGGGCATCGACCTCCAGCTCTTCCGCACCGACCACAAGAAGCTGAAGCAGTCCGACGACCGCTCCTTCGACGCCGAGATGACGAGCTACAAGGAGGCGGAGAACGTCACCGCGTACAAGCGGGGCGTCCTCGCCTGGGGTGAGGAGCCGGACGGCACCAAGGCGAGCGACGAGAAGAAGGCCTCTGCGAAGGCCGCCGCGCCCGACCCGGTGCCCGCTCCCCCGGCCGGGGTGCTCTTCGACGACTTCACCTACCAGGGCGCCAAGGACCCGGCCCTGTTCAAGCACGGCTGGCTCGTCCGCACCAGCAAGGGCGGCCCCGGCGTCGAGAACACCTGGTCGGCCGACGGCGTCACCTTCCCCACCGCCAAGGGCTCACTGGCCGACGGCCAGGTGCTCAACCTGCGGGCGAGCACGGACGGCACCAAGTCCGGGACCAAGCAGGCCAGCCTCGGCACGGCCGCCGGCAAGTTCCGCGACGGCACCTACGCGGCCCGGATCCACTTCAGCGACGAGCCGGCCTCCGGAGACGCCGGCGATCACGTCAACCAGACCTTCTACACCATCGGCGGCAAGGGCTCGAAGTACAGCGAGCTGGACAACGAGTACATGCCCAACGGCGGCTGGGGCCGGCCCGGTCCCAAGCTCGACACCGTGACCTGGTACGACCACAAGACGAACGACCGTGTCTACGAGACCACGAAGAAGAGCCTCGACGCCTGGCACACCGTGATGATCAGGGTGAAGGACGGCGTGGTCGCGTACTGGATGGACGGCGAGAAGCTCTTCCTCAGCAATGGGAAGTACGCCCCGCGCGCCGACATGTCGGTGAACTTCAACCACTGGTTCATCGATCTGCCGTTCAAGGGCGACCGTGCGTGGGACATGAAGGTGGACTGGCTCTACTACAACGCGAACAAAACCCTGTCGGTGAACGAAGTCCAGTCCGCGGTCGAGGGCTTCACCGACAAGGGAATGAACTACTTCGACACGGTTCGGGAGTCCCGGTGAGGAAAAGGCGGTCCAACGCCCACAGGCACGCTGCGGCGGAGGCGGAGAAGAAGCCGGTGGTGAGCCGGCGTTCCGCCCTGCTGATGGGCGGTACAGGAGGCGTCGCCATGGCCGGCGGCGGCGCGTGGCTGGGCCAGGTGGTGGCCCAGCCGGCGGCCGCGCCGGCCGCCGAAGGCGCCATCGGAGGTCTCACCACGCCTCCCCTCTACGCCCCCTCCGGCCGCCGCCCCAAGTACCGCCGGGCGAGCTGGTCCCAGCAGTTCCAGTCCGGCCACGGCTGGACGCCGGGCGGCGCGGGCACCACGTCGGCCGAGGCGAACGACAAGTCCCAGTTCGTGCGCGGCACCCAGTCGGTCCGGGTCACCACCAACGGCACCGGCAAACAGTCGTACGTCCGCAAGACCGGCCTGTCGGCGATGAGCCTGTCCGGCAAGATGATCCGGCTCGTCTTCCGCGTCGACGACGTGGCGAACCTGGCCAAGATGGTCTTCTACCTGGGCAGCGGCTCCCTCGCGAACCACTTCGCCTGGACGTTCCACGCCCACTCCAAGACGGGGGCCAACTACGTCCAGTCCGGCGAGTGGGTGACGGTCCACCTCCAGTGGGCCGACGTCAGCGGGGCGGCCGGCTCGTACTCCATCGGCGCCGACGGCAAGCCGTCCACGAAGACCGGCTTCACCGACATGTCGTTCGCGGTGTACGACAACGCGGGCGGCCCGGTCACCTACCGGCTCCAGGCCGTCGAGCTGATACCGGACACGGTCTCCGTCTTCCCCAAGGGTGTCGTCTCCATCACCTTCGACGACTCCCACAAGTCGATCCACGACCTGGCCCGGCCGGTCATGGACGGCTACGGCTTCTCCGGCACGGTCTACAACATCGCTGACGCCATCGGCACGGGCAGCTTCCTGACGCTGAACCAGATGAAGTCGATGCAGGACTTCTCCGGCTGGGAGATGGCGGGCCACTCGTACGCGAACGCCGTCCACACGGCCAGCTATCCCAAGCTCACCGCCGAGCAGGCCGACGACGACTTCCGGAAGCTGCGCGAGTGGCTGGTGTCCAACGGCTTCACCAGCGAGCACTTCGCCTATCCGCACGGCGCGTTCCAGAAGACCTCCGACGGCGTCCCCGTCGACCAGATCGCGAGCCGGCACTTCACCACGGCCCGGTCGATCATCTCCGAGACGATCGAGTCGTTCGCCCCGGCGATGCCGTACCGCCTCAAGGCGCTGACCGGCATCAACGACGGCAACGGCATCGGCGGTACGGCGCTGTCGAAGCTGACGGGCGCGGGCGGCCGGCTCGACCGGTGCGTGAACAGCGGCGACTGGCTGATCCTCTGTCTGCACAAGGTCACCGAGGGTCCTCCGGCGACGAGCACCGAGATCGGCAAGGCCGGTCTGGAGACCCTGATGAAAGCGATCGACGACCGGGACATCCCGGTGCTGACGGTCGAGGAGGCCATGGCCTCGTACACCTGAGGCCCGGACACGGGAGAGGGGCGGCCCCCCGGCCGCCCCTCTCCCGTGCTTTCTCCCAGGGTCTACCAGCCGCCCTGGCCGTTGCCCTGCCGTCCTTGCTGCCCCTGCTGCTGCCAGGAGGGGTCCTGGTACGGGTACGCGCCCTGCTGCGGCGGATGGCCCTGCCCCTGATACTGCTGCTGGTACGGGTCGGGGTAGCCGTGCTGCCCTTCGTACTCGCCCTGCCACTGCTGCTGTCCGGCCGGGGCCGGCGCCCCCCAGCTCACACGCTGCTGCGGTACCGCCGCGTGCTGCTCCTCGTCGTAGCCGGGAATCGGCTGCGGCTGGGACGGGATGCCGCCCGTCGGTCGGGGCCGGGTGCGCAGGGCCACGCCCTCCAGACGCATCAACTGGAGTGTCTCGGTGACCTTCTTGTCGGAGTACGGGTCCTCTTCCTCGAAGATCTCCGTCACATCGTTCTCGTGATCACCGGCCACGGACACCTCGACGCCGCCCTGGCGGGTGCCCCAGCTCCCCTTGTGGAGGGTGAACAGGGCATAGAAGCGCAGCGGGGTCAGCAGGGTCAGCTGGATCACGCCGTAGATCGGCGCGAGCAGGAACATGCCGAACCGCTTGATGAAGCCCATCCCGCGCCGCGGGAAGTCGAGGTACCGCACATTGCGCAGATAGCCCATCAGCACCATGAAGACCAGGTAGTCGCCGATGTGGTGGACGAACTGCTGGGGCTTGATGATGGGCAGGATGACCATCGAGTAGAACATCGCCGAGCCGAAGACCAGCCACAGCGCGAGTTCCATGCAGGTCAGCCAGAAGGCCGGCCGGTACTTCTTCTGGTGCCGGAAGGCCCACAGCGACTCGCGGAAGAAGGACTTGTTCCAGCGGACCTGCTGGCGCAGGAAGTGCGGCAGCTTCTCGGGGACGGCGGTGTAGCCGACGGCCGTCTCCTGGAAGACGACCTGGCCCTCCATCAGGCAGTAGTTGGTCATCCGGCGGTCGTCGCCGAAGACGGCCGGCTTGCCCAGGAACTGCTGGTTGAGGAAGTCCGGCAGGTACTTGCGCACCAGCGTGCCGCGGTACGCCGACAGCGCGCCGCAGCAGCACAGGACCGACTTCAGCCGGGAGTAGGCGGCCCGCTCGAAGAGGAACGAGTTGCCGTACCGCAGGTCCTGGAGGCGGGTGAAGATGTTGCTGTCGTGGTTGAGCGCCAGCACCATGCCGGTGGAGGCCATGATCTTCTCGTCGGCCAGCGGCAGCAGCAGCTCGCGCACGGTGTCCCGGGACAGCACGGTGTCCGAGTCGACGCAGAGGAAGATGTCGGAGTACGGGGCGGCCTCGAAGCCCAGCGCCAGCGCCTCACGCTTGCCCTTGTTCTCGGGCTGCACGCTGACGGTGTACTTGACGCCCTTGGCCTCGAACTCGCGGCGCATCTTCTTCGCGGCCCTGATGCCGGAGTCATCGGCACTGGCGTCGTCGATGATGTGGATCTCGTTCGGCAGGCGGCTCTGCGCGAGGAGGCTGCGCATGCCCTGCTCGAACATCACCGGGTCCTCGTTGTAGATCGGGATGACCGCGGTGACCCAGGCGTTCTCCAGGTACTCCAGCTCCTCCCGCCCGGCCTTGGCCGGACGGTAGAAGAGCGCGCCGAACATCTTCAGGGTCAGCAGGCCCATGGCACCCATGGAGTACAGGTGCAGGGAACCGGCGTCGAGCCTGGTGGCGATCAGCGCGGCCAGGCCCAGGAAGACGAAGTACGAGACCTTCAGGTGCCGCCGCTTCCGGTGCGCTCGACGCCCACCGGAGTCGACGGCCCCGGGTATGTACGTATCTTCGGAAGTCACAGCTTGACCACCCGCGGGTGGTCGGCGGATTTGCCCCGGGTGTCGAACAACGCGCGGGCACGGTCGGCGAGTTCGTCGAGGTCGATCTCGCGGTGCGGCTGGAGCAGGACGGTCAGGTCGGCACTCTCGGCGGCGGCGAGATAGTCACCGGCCCGCTCGACGGGCATCCCGCCGACGCGCCAGTCCTCGACCCGGGGGTCGAAGTAGACGAGCTCGGCACCCCGCGCGAGGAGGTTCTCCGCGACGGCCAGCGCGGGGCTCTCCCGCTGGTCGGAGATGTCCGGCTTGTAGGTCACGCCGAGCAGCAGCACCCGGGAGCCGCGCACGGCCTTGCCCTGGTCGTTGAGCAGATCGGCCACGCGGTTCACCACGTGCACGGGCATCCGCTGGTTGATCTCCTGCGCCAGCTCCACGAACCGGAACGGGATGCCGAGCGAACGCACCTTGTACGAAAGGTAGTTGGGGTCGATCGGAATGCAGTGCCCGCCGACGCCGGGGCCGGGGTAGAAGGGCGCGAACCCGAACGGCTTCGTGGACGCGCACCGGATCGCGTCCCACAGGTCGACGCCGATCTCACGGCAGAACATCGACATCTCGTTGACGAGCGCGATGTTGACGTGCCGGTAGGTGTTCTCCAGCAGCTTGGCCATCTCGGCCTCGCGGGTGCCCTTGGCCTCGACGACCCGGTTCACGAAACGCTCGTACAGGGCGCGGGCGGCCTTGGTGCAGTCGGCCGTGATGCCGCCGACGACCTTGGGCGTGTTCTCCAGACCGAAGTGGGGGTTCCCCGGGTCGATGCGCTCCGGGGAGAAGGCGAGATGGAAGTCGGCCCCGACCCGCAGGCCCCCGGCCTCCAGCCGCGGCCTGACGACCTCGTCGGTGGTCCCCGGGTACGTCGTCGACTCCAGCACCACGAGCGTGCCGGCCCTGAGGTGGGCGGCGATGTCGTCCACGGCCGCGTGCACCGCGCCGAGGTCGGGAGCACCGTGGTCGGTGAGCGGCGTCGGCACGCACACCACGACGGCGGCGGCATCCGCGATGACCTCGGCCCCGTCGGTGGCCTCGAAGCCCCGCTCCAGCATGGCGCGCACATCGGAGTCGGTGATGTCGTCCACATGCGAACAGCCGGCGTTCAGCCCGTCGACCACCCTGCGGCTGCGGTCGAGGCCGACCACCTTCAGTCCCGCGGCGGCCGCGGACCTGGCCAACGGCAGCCCCACGTAACCAAGTCCGACAACCACAAGATCCACCGTGGAGGATCTGCTCACGACATCATTCCCAACCCCGTTGCCACGGCCCCGGCCAGGCGCACAGCAACCGGCCCCCCGAGCAAAATCGAACAAGTGCGAAGAGGTTAACAAGACCTTCACTTTTTGACCACGTCCACCCGAGGTGCGCCTTGTCACGCACACATCCGTACAACCCTTGACACACCTGGTGTGTCTGGAGCGACGGGAGCCACAAAAGGAACGGCCCTGTCCGGGTGTCAGATCTCCCGCCAGGCCTCCAGCGCGAGCCCGGGTTCGTCCTTGCGGCGGGTGAGAAGCAGGGTCCCGGTCGAGGGTGAGAGGGAAGCCGCTACGACCTCGTCGTGCTCGTCGAGCGCCACCGCCACCACGGCGTCCGAGGGCAACTGGGGGCCGGACTCGGTCCACCAGGCACCGGCCGCCTCCTGTTCGGTCGGATAGGCGGCGAAGGCCACCCGGCCGCTCGCCGACCGCTGGGCGAGCACGGTGCAGTCGTGCCCCTCGATGTCACAGCGCACGGCGGACACCGGCCCGGGCCCGGCGGAGGCGATGAGCGTCACCGGCTTCTCGCCCGGCCGCCAGGCGCACACATCGCCCGAGGTGTCCGTGAAGAAGAGGGTCGTGTGCTCGGCGGACGTGGCGAGCGCCCGCAGCGTCCCCGGCCGAACCGGTACATCGACCCCCTCGCTCCGTACGGGTGTCCTGCCGTGCTCCTGCTGCCTCCAGTGCAGGATCCCGCCGGGCGTGGAGGCGTACACCTCCACCAGCCCCGACTCCCCCGTCACGGCGGCCGGCTCGCCCTCCACATCGTGCCCGTCGAGGTTCTGCCAGGGCCCCCAGCCGCCCTTCTCCTTCTGGTTGCGCAGGCTCACCCCGCCGCCCTTGTTGCGGACGAAGACATAGCCACGCCCCGCCGAGTCCACGGCCACGGCCGGCGGGCCCGTCCGGTCGCCCTTCTTGTCCGGGTGCCCGATCGAGACCCAGTCCAGGGGCGCGAGCCGGGGCCGGAAGTGCGTCGAGTGCACGAGCCCCGACTCGCCGGGCACGGTGGGCCGCCAGGCGGCCAGATGGGCGTAGCCGTCGGCGCCCTGCCCGATCGCCGGGCCCGGGTGCAGCTTCTGGCTGCCGCCGACGGTGCGGGCGGCGTCCCAGGGGCCCGCGGGCCCGCGTTCCGCACGCCACAGGACGGCGTCGCCGGAGGGGAGATAGACGGTGAGGCGGCCGTCGCGGCCGCGGATGAGCCAGTCGCCGTTCACCAGTTCACTTTAGTCGTGCGGGACGGCTCGGCGCCCGGCCCGCCTCCTGCCTGGCCGACAACCGCCGTGCGACCCTGGCCGTATGAACGACAACGCGCCTGTCCTCGTCGTCGTCGACGCCGCGAACGTCGTCGGGTCGGTACCGGACGGCTGGTGGCGGGACCGACGGGGCGCCGGGGAGCGGCTGCGGGACCGGCTGGCGTCGGAGGGGGTGCCGGGGGTTTCCGGGCCGGTGGAGATCGTGCTCGTGGTGGAGGGGGCGGCTCGGGGGGTGGAGTCGGTGCCGGGGGTGCGGGTGGAGTCGGCACCGGGCAGCGGTGACGATCACATCGTGGAGGTGGTCGGCCGGGCGGCCGGGCGGCCCGTACTCGTGATCACGGCGGACCGGGAGCTGCGGCGGCGGGTGGGGGAGCTGGGGGCGGAGGTGGCGGGGCCGCGTACGGTGTGGCCGTAGGGCCGCAGTGAGGTGCCCCGGGCGGGGGCTGAGGGCGGGGTGGGTCCGCAGCTAGGCGGACCGGCACCCCGCGGCGGCCCCTACGGCGCGTTCTCGGCCTTCGGTTCCTCTCCGGTCGTCAGGCGGCTGTGCGTGCGGCCGTAGAGGAAGTACACGAGGAACCCGGCTGCCATCCAGATGCCGAACCGCACCCATGTCTCGGCGGGCAGGTTGATCATCAGCCACAGGGAGGCGCACACCGACAGGATCGGGATGACCGGCACCCACGGGGTCCGGAAGGCCCGCGGTAGGTCGGGACGCGTCTTGCGGAGGATGATCACACCGATGGCGACGACCACGAAGGCGAACAGCGTGCCGATGTTCACCAGCGCGGCGAGTTCGGTCAGCGGCGTGAAGCCCGCCAGCACCGCGATGATCACACCGAGCAGGATCGTCGGCCGGTGCGGGGTCTTGAACCGCGGGTGGACGCGGGAGAAGAACCGCGGCAGCAGCCCGTCGCGGCTCATCGCGAAGAACACCCGGGTCTGGCCGAGGAGCAGGATCATGCACACCGTCGTCAGGCCGACCGCGGCCCCGAAGCTGATGAAGCCGGCGAACCA
This sequence comes from Streptomyces sp. NPDC055506, assembly GCF_053643595.1. NCBI lineage: Bacteria > Bacillati > Actinomycetota > Actinomycetes > Kitasatosporales > Streptomycetaceae > Streptomyces > Streptomyces sp. NPDC055506. Next base: position 27,404 of record NZ_JBSHKH010000003.1, read on the forward strand.
CGGATGCCCGGTCGCCTTGAAGGCGTCGGCGAGCGGCGCGTCGACCGACAGCTCGCTGTAGTGCTGCATACCGGTGACGACGATCGACACGAGGACGTACAGCGTCGTGCAGATCAGGAGGGAGCCGAGGATGCCGCGCGGCATGTCGCGCTGGGGGTTCTTGGTCTCCTCCGCGGCCGTGGCCACGACGTCGAAGCCGATGAAGGCGAAGAACACGACGGAGGCGGCGGTGAAGATGCCCATCACGCCGAAGTTGGAGGGCGCCCAGCCGAACATGAGCTGGATCAGCGGGGAATCGAGACTGGAGCCGGCCGGTACCGGCTTCTCCTCCGGGATGAACGGGTCGTAGTTGTCGCCGTTGATGAGGAACGCACCCGCGATGATCACGACCATGACGACCGTCACCTTGATGGCGACGACGACCGACGTGATCCGCGCGGACAGCTTCATGCCGATGACGAGGATGCAGGTGAGGACAAGGACGAGCGCGGCGGCGAGGATGTCGAAGCCGAAGGCGTCGGCGCCCTCCCGGCTGCCCAGGCCCGCGGGCATCGTCCAGCCCGCGTTCTCCATGAGCGACTGGATGTAGCCCGACCAGCCGACAGCCACCACCGCCGTCCCCAGCGCGAACTCCAGAACCAGGTCCCAGCCGATGATCCAGGCGGGCAGTTCTCCGAGGGACGCGTACGAGAACGTGTAGGCGGACCCGGCGACCGGGACCGTGGACGCGAACTCGGCGTAACAGAGTGCGGCCAGGGCGCAGGCGACGCCGGCCGCGACGAACGCCAGGGCCGTCGCGGGCCCGGCGTTGTCCTTGGCGACGGTGCCGGTGAGTACGAAGATGCCGGTGCCGATGATCACGCCGACGCCGAAGACGGTCAGATCCAGCGCGGACAAGGACTTCTTGAGCGCGTGCTCTGGCTCCTCGGTATCGAGGATGGACTGCTCGACCTTCTTCGTCCGGAAGAGGGTACTGCTCACGGGGTACCTCCCACGCTTGTCGTCCTCGACATGATCGAGAGGTGGCACACTCCGTATGCCCCGGCACGGACCGATTCACGCCAATGGGCCGGTTCCACCACCCTCACGGTGGGAAAACCGGCCCATCGGAACCCGTTCGGCGGCGTCCGCCGCGAGCCGCGTCAGTCGCGCACGGACTCCACGGAGTCCACCGCGTCCACGGCCCGCTCATACCGTCCGTCCAGCTTGGCGACCAGCCCGGTCACCTGCCGGGCGATGTCCGGCGCGGTGAGGCCGATCTCGGCGAGGATCTCGGCACGCGTGGCGTGGTCGAGGAAGCGCGGCGGGATGCCGAAGTCCCGCAGCGGCACATCCACGCCGGCGTCACGCAGCGCCTGCGCGATCGCCGATCCCACCCCGCCGACCCGGCTGTTGTCCTCGACGGTGACGACCACGCGGTGCCGCTCGGCGAGTGGGGCCATGGCCTCGTCGACGGGCTTGACCCAGCGCGGGTCGACGACGGTGGTGGAGATGCCCTGCTTGTCGAGCAGCCCGGCGATCTCCAGGCACATCGGGGCGAGGGCACCGACGGAGACCAGCAGGACGTCCGGCCGGTCGGTGCCGGGCTCGCGCAGCACGTCCATGCCGCCGACGCGGCCCACGGCGGGTACGGCGGGACCGACGGCGCCCTTGGAGAAGCGGACCACGGTCGGCGCGTCGTCGACGGCGACGGCCTCGCGCAGCTGCGCGCGGACCTGGTCGGCGTCCCGCGGCGCGGCCAGCCGCAGCCCCGGCACGACCTGGAGGATCGACATGTCCCACATGCCGTTGTGGGAGGCCCCGTCGGTGCCGGTGACCCCGGCCCGGTCCAGCACGAAGGTGACACCGCACTTGTGCAGGGCCACATCCATCAGCACCTGGTCGAAGGCGCGGTTGAGGAAGGTGGCGTACACGGCGAACACTGGGTGCACTCCGCCTGTCGCCAGGCCGGCCGCCGAGACGGCGCCGTGCTGCTCGGCGATGCCGACGTCGTAGACCCGGTCGGGGAAGCGCTTGGCGAACTTCTCCAGGCCCACCGGCTGGAGCATGGCGGCCGTGATGGCGACGATGTCCTCGCGCTCCTTGCCGAGTTCGACCATCTCGTCGCCGAAGACGGAGGTCCAGTCGGCGCCGGAGCTCTTGATCGGCAGGCCCGTGTCGGGGTGGATCTTGCCGACGGCGTGGAAGCGGTCGGCCTCGTCCTGGAGGGCGGGCTGATAGCCGCGGCCCTTCTCGGTAAGGCAGTGCACGATGACCGGCCCGCCGAACCGCTTCGCCTTGGCGAGTGCGGACTCCAGGGCCTCGAGGTCGTGCCCGTCGATCGGGCCGACGTATTTCAGGCCGAGGTCCTCGAACATGCCCTGCGGGGCGATGAAGTCTTTCAGGCCCTTCTTGGCGCCGTGCAGGGTGTCGTAGAGCGCCTGGCCGACGACAGGGGTGCGCTCCAGCACCTCCTTGGTGCGGGCGAGGAACCGCTCGTAGCCGTCCGTCGTCCGCAGCGTGGCGAGGTGGTTGGCGAGGCCGCCGATGGTCGGCGCGTAGGACCGCTCGTTGTCGTTGACGACGATGACGAGGGGCCGGTCCTTGGCGTCGGCGATATTGTTCAGCGCCTCCCAGGCCATGCCGCCGGTCAGGGCGCCGTCACCGATCACGGCGACCACGTGGTCGTCGCGGTCCTTGATCTGGTTGGCCTTGGCGATGCCGTCGGCCCAGCCGAGGACGGTCGAGGCGTGCGAGTTCTCGATGACGTCGTGCTCGGACTCTCCTTGCGAGGGGTAGCCGGACAGGCCGCCCTTCATCTTGAGCTTGGAGAAGTCCTGACGGCCGGTGAGCAGTTTGTGGACGTAGGACTGGTGGCCGGTGTCCCAGAGCACCTTGTCCCTGGGCGAGTCGAAGACCCGGTGCAGGGCGATGGTGAGCTCCACCACGCCGAGATTGGGGCCGAGGTGACCGCCGGTCTTGGAGACCGCTTCGACGAGGAAGCTCCGGATCTCCTCCGCCAGCTGGTTCAGCTCTTCCAGGCTGAGCCGGTCCAGATCGCGCGGTCCCCTGATACGGGTCAGCAGCGGCACCCGTGCCTCCTTGCAGTAGAGCTGATCGAGCAGTTGCCGGGCGTGTCGAGTCTAATGTTCCGCTCCTGAGGACTGCGCCGAGGCCGTGGGGGATACATCACGCATTCGGCTGTACCCAAGTTGTGCCACACCTACGACACAACTGTGCCCGGCACCTGCCGATGCCGGGCACAGGGGGGTCGGTCAGCGCTACGCGCGGCCGGCGGTCTTCTGCGTCTTGCGCGTCACCGCGTCGATCACGACCGTGGCCAACAGCACACCACCGGTGATCATGTACTGCACCGGAGAGGCGATGCCCTCCAGGGCGAGCCCGTACTGGATGGACACGATCACCAGCACACCGAGCAGCGCGTTCCACGTCCGGCCGCGGCCGCCGAACAGCGACGTACCGCCGATCACCGCCGCGGCGATCGCGTTCATCAGCAGGTCACCGCCGCCCGCGCCCTGGTTCGCCGCGGCGATCTTCGACGCGATGAACAGACCGCCGACCGCGGCGAAGGTCCCGGAGATCGCGAACACCGAGATCCGGACCAGCTCGACGTTGATACCGGCACGCCGCGACGCCTCGACGCTGCCGCCGAGCGCGAACACCTTCCGCCCGTACGCCGTACGCCGCAGCACGAAGTCCGTGACCAGGAGCACCACGATGAAGATCACCACGGCCAGCGGCAGGCCCTTGTACTGGTTGAAGACGATCGCGACGGTGAAGGCCAGGACCGCGAGCAGTACCGTCCGCACCACCGTCTCGCTCAGCGGCCGCGACGGCACGCCCGCGGCCTCACGCCGCCGGTTGCCGAGGAAGGAGCTGAGGAAGTACCCGGCGGTCACCACCGCGGCCAGACCGTAGGCGGCGGCCACGTCGGAGAAGTAGTAGCTGGTCAGCTGGGCCACGACCCCGTCCGGGTCGAGGTTGATCGTGCCGTTGTCGCCCAGGATCTGGAGCATGAAGCCGTTCCAGAACAGCAGGCCGGCCAGCGTCACGGCGAACGCGGGGACGCCGATCTTCGCGAAGAAGAAGCCGTGCAGCGCGCCGGCGACCGTGCCGGTGACGATGGACAGCATGAAGGCCAGCCACTCGTTCATGCCGTTGGTGACGTTGAGCACGGCGAAGCTCGCGCCCGCCACACCGCTGACCGAGCCGACCGACAGGTCGATCTCGCCGAGCAGCAGCACGAACACGATGCCGACGGCGATCATGCCGGTGCCGACCATGGCGACGGACATGTCGGACAGGTTGCCCGCGGTGAGGAAGTTGGAGTTCAGGCTCGTGAAGATGATCCAGATGATCGCCAGGCCGATGACGACCGGGATGGAGCCCAGGTCACCGGACTTCATCTTCCGCTTGAACTCGGTGACGTAGCCCTTGAGGCCCTGCTCGCGGACCAGCAGCCGGGGGTCGACCACCGTGACGGCGGCCTTGGCCGCCTCGGGGTTCTCCACGACGTGGTCGTCCGGAGCCGCGGAGGTCTTGTCGATGCTCACTTGGAAACCTCCCCGTTCGTGCGCGCCGCACGGCGGGTCACGGCGTTGTCGGTGGCGCCGGTGATGGCGGAGATGATCTCTTCCTGCGAGGTCGACTTGACCTCGAAGACGCCGTTGTTGCGCCCGAGGCGCAGCACGGCGACCTTGTCCGCGACGGCCTTGACGTCGGCCATGTTGTGGCTGATGAGGATGACGGCGTGGCCGCGCTCGCGCAGCCGCTCGACGAGGTCGAGGACCTGGGCGGTCTGCTCGACGCCGAGGGCGGCGGTGGGCTCGTCGAGGATGACCAGCTTCGGCTCGCCGAGCATGGACCGCGCGATGGCCACCGTCTGGCGCTGGCCGCCGGAGAGCGAGGCGATCGGGATGCGCACGCTGGGGATGCGGATCGACAGCGTGTCGAGCAGCTCGCGGGAGCGGCGCTCCATCTCCACCTCGTCCAGGACGCCGCGCTTGCGGATCTCCCGGCCCAGGTAGAGGTTGCCGACGACGTCGATGTTGTCGCACAGCGCGAGGTCCTGGTAGACGGTCGCGATGCCCAGGTTCTGGGCGTCGTGCGGCTTGTTGATCTGGACGGACCTGCCGTCCCATTCGATGACGCCCTCATCGATGGGGTGCACGCCGGCGATCGTCTTGACCAGCGTGGACTTTCCGGCGCCGTTGTCGCCGACCAGGGCGACCACCTCACCGGCGTGGACCTCAAGCTCTACGTCGGTGAGCGCCTGTACGGCACCGAACCGCTTGGAGACCCCGCGCAACGCCAGCACGGGCGTAGCGGACACGTGAACCATCTCCTTCGCCGCCTGACCCGGCGGGAGGTTGTGCAGAAGTGTGGGAGGAGTGATCACTCCGGCGCCCCGCGTAGCTTTGCGGGGCTGGTGTGCGGGGCGCCGGAGGAACTCGGGGTGACTACTCGAGGCCGATCTTGTCGCACGCGGCCTTGTACTTGCCGGTGCAGATCTCGCTCACGGTGTAGATGCCGTCCTTGATGACGGTGTCCTTGATGTTGTCCTTGGTCAGCGACACGACCGGGACGAGGACGGAGGGGACGGCCTTGGTGGTCGGGCTGTCGACCTTGTCCTTGGCGATGGAGTCGAGCGACTTGCCCTGGGCGAGCGCGACGGCCATCTCGGCGGCGACGTCGGCCTCCTGCGGGTAGGGCTTGTAGACGCTCATGTACTGCTCACCGGTCACGATGCGCTGCACACCCGCGAGTTCGGCGTCCTGGCCGGTGACCGGGACGTCGTCGATGCCCGCGGCCTTCAGGGCCGTGATGATGCCGCCCGCCATGCCGTCGTTGGCGGAGTAGACGCCGACGATCTTGTCCTTGCCGAGGGCGGAGATGGCGCCCTCCATGTTGGCGTTGGCGTTCTCCGGCTTCCACTCCTTGGTGTCGTACTCGCGGCCGACCTTCACCTTGCCGTCGAGGACGGCGTGCGCGCCCTCCTTGAACATGGCGGCGTTGGGGTCGGTGGACGACCCGTTCATCATGACGATCTGGCCGTCCTTGGCCTTGTCGCCCAGAGCCTCCAGCAGGGCCTCGCCCTGGGTCTTGCCGACCGTGACGTTGTCGAACGAGGTGTAGGCGTCGATCGGGCCCTCGGCCAGGCGGTCGTAGGCGACGACGGGGATGTTCGCGTCCTTGGCCTTCTTCACCGAGCCGGCGATGGCCTTGGAGTCCACCGCGTCAATGATCAGCACGTCGACCTTGTTGGTCACCATCGTGTCGACCTGCTGGTTCTGGGTGCTGGCGTCCTGCTTGGCGTTGGCGTAGACGACCTCGCCCTTGCCGCCCGTGAGTTCCTTGACCTTCTTCTCGATGAGCACCCGGTCGAACTTCTCGTAGCGGGCGGTCGCGTTCTCCGGAAGGAGCAGACCGACCTTGATGTCGTCGCCCTTCTTGGCGGACCCACTGGAATCGGCGTTGTCGCCGGACTCCTTGGCGCTGCCACAGGCAGCAAGCGAAACGGCCATCGCACCGGCGGCAATCGCAACGGCGGCGCGACGCATACGCGTGTTCACTTCAGAAACCTCCCTGACGAGGCCGCGACATTGCGGCCGAGGTGGCTGGAAGTCAACTCGGCCACACGTGCGACGTCAAGAAGTAAATCCTTAACGAGATGGCAACGGTGCCATCCGTTCTCTAAGTGAAGGCAGGGGTGACTGCCTGGAGTGCACCGGGAGCAGTCCCGTCCAAAAGCGTCGAATCGCCCATCTCGCTGAGGGCGAGAGCGAGCGCTCCGAGGACCTCCGCACGGCCGCCGAGGGCGCCCGGGAGAACGGACAACTGCCGGGCCGCGCTGGGGATCGCGTAGCGCCCTACGGACTCCCTGATCGGCCCGAGCACCAGCTCACCGGCCTCGGCGAGATCACCGCCGAGGACCACGCGGCTCGGGTTCAGCAGATTGCAGAGATTGGCCACTCCGCTGCCGATGTGACGGCCCACGTCGGCGACCACCCGACGGCAGCCCGGGTCCCCGTCGCGTGCGAGCCGCACGACGCCTTCCATGGTCAAGTCGGTGCCGTGGCTGGACTGCAGGAGCGGGAGCACATAGCGCGCCGCCGCGAAGGTCTCCAGGCAGCCGCGGTTCCCGCAGCGGCAGACGGGACCGGATTCGTCGAGAGTGATGTGCCCGATCTCCCCGGCGGTGCCGCCCGGACCGCGATAGATCTTCCCGTTGATCACCAGACCGGCGCCGACACCGCTGGCGACCTTGATGTACGCCAGGTCGCGCACCCCGCGACCGCTGCCCCAGACCATCTCGCCGAGGGCGCCGAGGTTGGCGTCGTTGTCCACGTGCACCGGCACGCCGAGCCGCCCCCGCAGCTCCTCGGCGGGCTTGGTGCCGGTCCAGCCGGGCAGGATGGCGGTCGAGCCGAGGGTCCCCGACTCGACGTCGATGGGGCCGGGCACGCCGAGGCCGACCCCGGCGATCTTGGAGCGGTCGACCCCGGTGGCCTCGATCAGCCGGCTGACCAGTTGTTCCGCCCGGTCGAAGCCCTGGGTCGAGGAGGCGTCCACGTCCAGCGGCTCGGCCTCCTCGGCGAGCACCTGGTGGGCGAGGTTCCCGACCGCGACGCGCAGGTGGGTGTGCCCGAAGTCGACCCCTATGACGATCCCGGCGTCCCCGCTCAGCGACACGCTGCGGGCCCGGCGCCCGCCCGCGGAGGTGGGCGTGACCTCGACGGTTCCGCCGTCCTTCAGCTCCCGGACGATGTTGGAGACCGTCGCCGCGGACAGGCCTGTCGTCCGCGCGATCTCGGCCTGGGTGAGGGAGCCCGCCAGCCGCACGGCTCGTACGACACGCTCCAGGTTGGCTCGGTGCAGCGACGACTGCGACCCCGGAGTCTCCACGACGACCTCCTGCGCGCGGGGTCGCTTCGATGAGACCCCGTCCATGTCCAACTAGTGAACTCTAAGCTGAGCTGTTCGGGTCGCCTCCCGTCAAGAGGTTGAACCGTTTCCGGGTCCATGGACACACGCCTGAACGCCGCCCCCGAGAGCGGGAGCGGCGTGTACGCGAGCGAACGCGCAGGGTTATTTGAGCGCGCCGGCCGTCAGCCCCTGCACCACCTGCCGCTGGAAGACGATGTACGCGGCGAGCACCGGCAGCATCGCCATCACCAGGCCCGCGAAGAGGCCCGACCAGTCGCCCTTGTAGCCCTGGCTGACCGCCAGCTGGACGAGGCCCTGGGTGAGGACGCGCTTGTCCGGGTCGGTGTTGAGGACCGTGGGGAGCATGTACTGGTTCCACTGCCCCAGGAAGTTGAAGATCCCGACGCTGATCAGGCCCGGCTTGGCCATGGGCAGCATGATCTGGAAGAACGTGCGGCTGTGGGAGGCGCCGTCGACGAAGGCCGCCTCCGCGATGGACGTCGGCAGGGTCCGGAAGAACGCCGTCAGGAAGAACACCGTGAAGGGCAGCGAGTAGGCGATGTAGACCAGGATCAGCCCGTGGATGGTGTTCAGCAGGCCCATGTTGTTCACGACGTAGAAGAGCGGGACCAGCGCGAGCATGATCGGGAAGCTCATGCCGCCGATGAAGAGGAAGTAGATGAAGCGGTTGCCCGGGAAGTCGAAGCGGGCCAGGACATAGGCCGCCATCGAGCCGAGCACCAGCGTGCCGACGAGCGAACCGCCCACCACCAGGACGGTGTTGAGGAAGTAGTCGCTCATATTGGCCTCGGTCCACGCCCGCGACCAGTTGTCGAAGTGCAGCGAGTCCGGCAGCGACCAGGGCGAGGAGAAGATGGACCGGTCGTCCTTGAAGGACGTCATCACCGCCCACAGCAGCGGCATGACCACCATGAACGCCCAGATGACGAGGACGCCGTGGGAGAAGACGTTGAGGACCGTGCCTTCCTTCTTCGCCTTGGGCGGCGGGCCCGGCGGGATGTCCTCCTTGGTGACGGGCGCGCCGGACTCGGCCGGCACGGGCGCGGGGGTCTGCGTCGTCTTCATCAGTACTCCAGCCGCTCGCGACGGCCCAGCCGCATCACCACGGCGGCGAAGGCCAGCGTGACGACGAGCAGGGCGACACCGATGGTGGTGGCGTAGGCGGCCTGCCCGTCACGGAACGCCTTCTGGTACACGTACAGGACCATGACGGTGGTCGAGTAGTCGGGACCGCCGGGCCCGGTCGTCATGATCTGCACGACCGCGAAGGACTCGGCGCCCAGGGCGAGGATGCCCATGTAGACCCAGCCGGACTGCACGGTGTCCCACAGCAGCGGCAGGGTGACGCGGAAGAAGGTCGTGGCACGGCCCGCCCCGTCCAGCAGGGCCGCCTCGTACATCTCCGCCGGGATGGAGGCCATGCCGGCGGAGAAGAGCACCACGAAGAAGCCGACCGTGGACCAGACGAGCACGGCCATGACGGCCCACAGCGCGAGATCGGGGTCACCGAGCCACAGCGGCTGGACGCCGTCGAGGCCGATCCCGCGCAGGATCGAGTTGATCGCGCCGCTGTCCGGGTTGTACGCGAACGCGAACAGCAGCGCGACGATGGCGATGGACAGCACCTGCGGAAAGAAATAGACGATCTTGTAGAAGGAGGAGCCCCGGACGCCGGTGACCACCGGTCCGTTTCTCCTCTTCCGTCCGCCGACATTGATCATGAAGGCGAAGAACAGCGCCAGGCTGATCGTCACGACCGGCAGCAGAAGCGCGAACAGCAGGCTGTGCTGCAACGACTTCCAGAAGATCTCGTCGTCGAGCAGCCGACTGTAGTTGTCGAAGCCGACCATCTTGAATTCGGGGCTCAGGCCGGTCCAGTCCGTGAACGAGTAATAGATGGACTGGATGAACGGCCAGACCACGAAGAGCGCGTACAGGCCGAGGGGCAGCGCGAGGAAGCCCACGATGAACCGGTACTTGCCGTGCTGCATCGCCACTCCGGTGCCGTTGCGGAAATGAGTTTCCGGTGCCGTTACTGGTGCTTGTAGTGCTTGATCGAGTCGTCCTTGGCGGCCTCGTCGGCGAAGCCCTGGATCTTCTTGATCGCCTCGGCCGGGGTGAGGCGGCCGGCCATCATCTCGCCCAGGCCGGACACACCGATCTTCTCCTTCTGCAACTGCACGTACCAGTCCTGGAGACGGGGATTCACCACGTTGTCGCCGGCCTTCTCCAGGGCCGCGACACCCGACTTCAGACCCGGGGTGAGGGCGATGCCGTCGGTGCCGCCGTTGAACGCGGTCAGCGACTTCACCTTGCTCGTGAAGTTCTTCGAGGACGCCTCGCTGAGCATGATGCGCAGCTGCTCCATGCCGCCCTCGGCGTTCTTCGCCTTGGACGGGACGATGAAGGGCTCGCCGCCGGAGGCCCAGATGGTGCCGAAGGGCAGCTTGTCGGAGGAGTCGAGTCCGGTGGGCGCGGAGACGGAGAGGGCGAAGTCCTTGGGGATGACGTTGGCCGACTCGTTCTCCACCCAGGAGCCGTTCGGGATGAACAGCGCCTTGCCCTGGGCCCAGGCGGTCTGCGACTGGATGTGGTCCAGACCGGGGGTGCCCTTGAGGACGTAGCCCTTCTTGAAGAGCTCGTAGTAGGCCTCGAAGCAGGCCTTGACGGCCGGGTGCTTCCAGGCGTTCGGCTCCAGGTTGTCGATGGCGTCGAGCACTTCGGCGCCGCCGACCTTGCCGATCATCGGGTAGAGCGAGAACGGCAGGTAGTACGGGTACTTGCCCGCGTACGTCCAGCCCGCCATGCCCTTCTTCTTGGCCTTCGCGCAGACCGCGAGCATCTGGTCCCAGGTCTCGGGGTACTGCTCGTCGAGCGAGTCCAGGGCCTTCTGCGAGTACCAGACGCCGTAGACCGTGTAGGCGTAGTAGAAGATCCACACCTTCTCGCCGTCGAACTGGCCCATCTCGACGATGCCGGGGCGCAGCGTGTCCCGGACCTTCTTGTCCGGGTCGTCATAGGAGGGCGCGTCCAGCAGCGGGGTGAGGTCGGTGAGCTGGTTCTTGCCGACCAGGACGCCCATGTCCATCTGCTCGGCGCCGGAGTTGTCGATGAGGTCCGGCGGGGTGCCCTGGTTGAAGCGGGGCTGGAGCGTGGACTGGATCTTCTGGGTGGCGGAGAACTTCACCTTCACCTTGGGGAAGTTCTTCTCGTAGATCTTCACCGCGTCCTCGGCGTACTCCTTGCCGAAGCCGCCGTCGAACAGGACGAATTCCATGCCCGCGGTGTCGTTGACACCGAGCGGGTTCTTGGCGGTCTTCTTGCCGGCCTTGGCCTTGTCGCCGCTGTCGCCGCCGCCGCTGCTGGCGCAGGCGGACAGGAAACTCATCGTCGGTACGGAGATCAGCCCGAGCGCGGCGGACCTCTTGATCAGATCACGGCGGCCGACACCCTCGGTGCCGTGGTTCTCGGCGGAAGTGGATCCCATGCTCAAGTCCTCGCCTTCTCCAGGACTCAGGCGGTGAACCGGATCCTCCCCGGCACCGCGATCGGGTCAAGCTGGGTCGTGCAGGAAAGTGCGGGTGGTGACGTGCGGATGGTGTGAAGCGCCCGACAGGTATAGTCCACTTCCCGCCAGCGGATCAAGATCGAACACAAGGTTGACCCTGGGTCTTATCCGAGTTGAGACCTCACGGAAAGTCGAGCGGTCCGTGTGCTCCTCGGCGGAAATATCCCGGTCGCCGCCCTCGAACGCCACAACCAACACCCTTGACACTCCCCCTCACTTGGGCAACTACTGGTCCTTGCGCATCGAAGCTGACAACGTTGTCCACTGCGCAGGGAGGGTACCCGTTGATGCAACGGAAAGCTCGGCACAGATGGGGTTCGGCGGTCGTGTCGGCGACCGCCCTCGCTTTGGCCCTGAGCTCACAGGGCGTTGCGGTCGCACTGCCCGAAGCCCCCGAGACCCCCGACCGGAGGTTCGTCTCCTCCTTCGAGCCGGACGACCCGGTTCCGGACTGGTTGAACACGGTCGACACCGCACCCGACGGCAGCAAGCGGGCCTCGGGCGTCGACGGCGGCTACAGCAGCGGCATACCGGGCAATGTGACCGACCATGTCACCGACGTCCGGGCCAGCGACGAGAACACGGGCGGGGGTGAGGTGAAGGAGAACCTCGTCGACGGCGAGCCGAGCACCAAGTGGCTCACCTTCGAGCCCACCGGCTGGGCCGAGTTCGATCTGGACAAACCAGTCAAACTGGTGCGTTACGCACTGACGTCGGCCAACGACCACGACGAACGCGACCCGAAGGACTGGACCCTGAAGGGCTCCGCCGACGGCAAGGACTGGAAGACCCTCGACTCCCGCTCCGGCGAGTCCTTCTCCGAGCGCTTCCGGACGAAGACGTACGACATCGCGGAACCCGCCGAGTACCGGCACTTCCGGCTCGACATCACCGGCAACAACGGCGGCGACATCCTCCAGCTCGCCGACCTCCAGCTGTCCACGGGCGGCGGCGAAGGGCCCGTCCCGCAGGACATGCTCTCCCTCGTCGACCGCGGCCCGAGCGGCTCCCCCACCGCCAAGGCGGGCGCCGGGTTCACCGGGAAGCGGGCCCTGCGCTACGCCGGCCGGCACACCGCCGACGGGCGGGCGTACTCGTACAACAAGGTCTTCGACGTGAACGTGGCCGTCGGCCGGGACACGCGGCTGGGCTACCGGATCTTCCCGTCGATGGCTGACGGCGACCTCGACTACGACGCGACGAACGTCTCCGTCGACCTCGCCTTCACCGACGGCACCCACCTGAGCGAGCTGCGCGCCACCGACCAGCACGGCTTCCCGCTGACGCCGCGGGGGCAGGGTGAGGCGAAGATCCTCTACGTCAACCAATGGAACAACGTGGCCTCGCGGATCGGGTCGGTGGCGGCCGGGAAGACCGTGGACCGGATCCTGGTGGCGTACGACTCCCCGAAGGGCCCGGCGAAGTTCCGGGGCTGGCTGGACGACGTGACCATCGAGTCCGCCGCTCCCGAGCGTCCGAAGGCCCATCTGTCCGACTACGCGGTGACGACCCGCGGCACCAACTCCAGCGGCGGCTTCTCGCGGGGCAACAACTTCCCGGCGACGGCGGTGCCGCACGGCTTCAACTTCTGGACGCCGGTGACCAACGCGGGCTCGCTGAGCTGGCTGTACGACTACGCACGCGCGAACAACGCGGACAACCTGCCGACGATCCAGGCGTTCAGCGCGAGCCACGAGCCGAGCCCCTGGATGGGCGACCGGCAGACCTTCCAGGTGATGCCGTCCCTCGCCCCCGGCACCCCCGACCTCGGCCGGGAGGCACGGGAGCTGGCCTTCCGGCACGAGAACGAGACCGCGCGGCCCTACTACTACGGGGTGCGGTTCGAGAACGGGCTGAAGGCCGAGATGGCGCCGACCGACCACGCGGCGGCCCTGCGCTTCACCTACCCCGGAGACGACGCGAGCGTCCTCTTCGACAACGTCACCGACCAGGCCGGCCTGACCCTCGACAAGGAGAACGGGATCGTCACCGGCTACTCGGACGTGAAGTCCGGTCTTTCGACGGGCGCGACCCGGCTGTTCGTCTACGGCACGTTCGACAAGCCGGTGACCGAGGGCTCGTCGTCCGGAGTCAAGGGCCATCTGCGTTTCAAGGCCGACGACCGGACCGTCACCCTGCGCCTGGCGACCTCGCTGATCAGCGTGGACCAGGCGAAGGACAACCTCCGCCAGGAGATCCCCGAAGGCAGGTCCTTCGAGGCGGTGAAGAAGAGCGCCCAGCGGCAGTGGGACCGGCTGCTCGGCAAGGTCGAGGTCGAGGGCGCGACACCGGACCAGCTGACGACGCTGTACTCCAGCCTCTACCGGCTCTACCTGTACCCGAACTCCGGTTTCGAGAAGGTCGGCGGGAAGCACCAGTACGCCTCGCCCTTCTCGCCCATGCCCAACCCGGACACCTCGACCCACACCGGCGCGAAGATCGTCGACGGCAAGGTGTACGTCAACAACGGCTTCTGGGACACCTACCGGACGACCTGGCCGGCGTACTCGTTCCTGACTCCGTCGCGGGCCGGTGAGCTGGTCGACGGGTTCGTGCAGCAGTACAAGGACGGCGGCTGGACCTCGCGCTGGTCCTCCCCCGGCTACGCGGACCTCATGACGGGCACGTCCTCGGACGTGGCGTTCGCGGACGCATACGTCAAGGGCGTCGACTTCGACGCGAAGGCGGCGTACGACGCGGCTGTGAAGAACGCGACGGTCGTCCCCCCGAACCCGGGCGTCGGCCGCAAGGGCATGACCACCTCCCCCTTCCTCGGCTATACGAGCACCGAGACGCACGAGGGCCTGTCGTGGGCGCTGGAGGGCTACCTCAACGACTACGGCATCTCCCGCATGGGCCAAAAGCTCTACGAGGAGACCGGCGAGCGGCGCTACAAGGAGGAGTCGGAGTACTTCCTGAACCGCGCCCGGGACTATGTGAACCTCTTCGACACGAAGGCCGGCTTCTTCCAGGGCAAGGACGCCAAGGGCGACTGGCGGGTCGAGTCCTCGAAGTACGACCCACGGGTCTGGGGCCACGACTACACGGAGACAAATGGATACGGGTACGCGTTTACCGCCCCTCAGGACAGCAGGGGTCTGGCGAACCTGTACGGCGGCCGGAAGGGCCTGGGAGACAAGCTCGACACCTACTTCTCCACACCGGAGACGGCCTCCCCCGAGTTCGTCGGCTCCTACGGCGGTGTCATCCACGAGATGACCGAGGCGCGGGACGTGCGGATGGGCATGTACGGGCACTCCAACCAGGTCGCCCACCACGCGATCTACATGTACGACGCGGCCGGGCAGCCCTGGAAGGCGCAGAAGAACGTCCGCGAGGTGCTGTCGCGCCTGTACACGGGCAGCGAGATCGGCCAGGGCTACCACGGCGACGAGGACAACGGCGAGCAGTCGGCCTGGTACCTGTTCTCCGCGCTCGGCTTCTACCCACTGGTGATGGGCAGCGGCGAGTACGCGATCGGCTCACCGCTGTTCACCAAGGCGACCGTGCACCTGGAGAACGGGCGCGAGCTGGTGGTGAAGGCGCCCCGGAACAGCGCGAAGAACGTGTACGTGCAGGGGCTGAAGGTCAACGGCCGCAGCTGGTCGAAGACCTCGCTCCCCCACTCCTTGGTCGCCAAGGGCGGTGTCCTGGAGTTCGACATGGGCCCACGGCCGTCGTCCTGGGGCACGGGCAAGCACGCCGCGCCCGTGTCGATCACCCGGGACGACGAAGTGCCGGTGCCCCGCGCGGACGTGCTGAAGGGTGAGGGTGCCCTGTTCGACGACACGTCGGCGACGGACACCGCGGTGACGTCCGTGGATCTTCCGGTTCCGGAGGGCGCCAAAACCGTCCAGTACACGCTGACGTCGTCGTCGGACCGGGCGAAGGCACCGGCCGGCTGGACGCTCCAGGGCTCCTCCGACGGCAAGAGCTGGCGGACGCTGGACCGGCGCTCCGATGAGTCCTTCGCATGGGACAGGCAGACACGCGCGTTCACGGTGAGGTCACCGGGTACGTACGAGAAATACCGCCTGGTCCTCGACGGCGAGGGCACGCTGGCGGAGGTCGAACTGCTCTCCTGAGCAACCGAGTTGGGGGTCTCATGCCGCTTCCCGTGCCCGTCCTGCCCGAGGGTGTCGACCCGGCCTGGCTGCCGCCCGCCGCCTTCCGCGCGGTGGGCAGCGGGCGGACGCTGATCCGTGGATCGGGCCCGCCGGCGGAGACGGTGCACGGGGAGGTGGCGGAGGCCTGCCGGCGCTTCGGAGGCCGGGTCGTGCGCGAGGCCGAGCCGGACGGCGCGTACGACCTGGTCCTCGACCTCGGCGTCCATGACCTCGGCGACGAGGACTACACGGTCGCCCGGGAGGGCGGCACGACGACCGTCACCGCCTCCGGCGGACGCGGGCTGCTCTACGGCCTGTTCCATGTCGTACGGCTCGGGGAGGCGGCGTTCACCGGCGAGCGGGCGCGGGAGACCCATCGCCCCGCTCTCGCCCTGCGCATGCTCGACCACTGGGACAACGTCGCCGTGCACCCGGTCATGGGCCAGGTGGAGCGCGGGTACGCGGGCGGCTCGCTGTTCTGGGAGGACGGGCGGGCCCGCGGGGACCTGGAGCGGGTGCGGGCGTACGGGAGGCTGCTGGCGGCGTGCGGGATCAACGCGGTCGCCGTCAACAACGTCAATGTGCACGAGACCGAGGCGCGTCTGCTGACCGACCGGATCGGCGAGGTCGCCGCGATCGCCGAGGTGCTGCGGCCCTATGGGGTCCGCACCCATCTGTCGGTGTCCTTCGCCGCGCCGGTGGTGCTCGGCGGGGTGCCCACGGCCGACCCGCTGGACGAGGCCGTGCGCGGCTGGTGGGCCGAGGCCACGGCAGCGGTTTACGAGGCGATCCCCGACTTCGGCGGGTACGTGGTGAAGGCCGACTCGGAGGGCCAGCCGGGGCCGTTCGCCTACGGCCGCAGCCACGCCGACGGGGCGAACCTCCTGGCCGCCGCGCTGGAACCGTACGGCGGCACCGTGCACTGGAGAGCGTTCGTCTACGACCACTGCCAGGACTGGCGGGACCGGAGGACGGACCGGGCCAGGGCCGCTTACGACCACTTCGTGCCGCTGGACGGCGAGTTCGCCGCCAACGCCGTGCTCCAGGTGAAGCACGGGCCGATCGACTTCCAGGTGCGCGAGCCGGTCTCGCCGCTGATCGGGGCGATGCCCGGCACCCGGCTGGCGGTGGAGCTACAGGCCACCCAGGAGTACACCGGGCAGCAGCGGCACGTCTGCTGGCTGGGGCCGATGTGGAGCGAGGTGCTGCGGGTCCCGGCTGAACAGGGTTCCTCTGTCGGCGAGTTGGCGCGAGGCGGGCTGATCGCCGTGTCCAACGCCGGCGACGACCCGTTCTGGACCGGGCATCCCCTCGCCCAGGCGAACCTCTACACCTTCGGGCGGCTGGCCTGGCAGCCGGACGCCGAGCCGGGCGAGGTGCTCGACGAGTGGATCGGGCTGACCTTCGGGCCGGGGCCGGCGGAAGGGCTGCACGCCGTGCTCGACGGCTCGTGGCGGACGTACGAGAAGTACACCGCTCCCCTCGGCGTGGGCTTCATGGTGCAGCCGGGGCACCACTACGGGCCGAGCGTCGACGGCTACGAGTACAGCCCCTGGGGGACCTACCACTTCGCCGACCGGGACGGCATCGGCGTCGACCGCAGCGTGGCGACCGGCACAGGCTACGCCGGGCAGTACGCCAAGCCGTGGGCCGAGCTGTACGAGTCGCCGGACACCTGCCCGGACGAGCTGCTGCTGTTCTTCCACCATGTGCCGTACGGGCACACCCTGCACAGCGGCAAGACGGTGGTCCAGCACATCTACGACACGCACTTCGAGGGCGTGGCGGAGGTCGAGAAGGCCCGGGAGGTGTGGTCCTCGCTGGCCGGGCTGGTGGATCCGGTGCGTCACGCGCGGGTGGCGGAGCGGTACGAGGAGCAGCTCCGCAGTGCCCGCGAGTGGCGCGACCAGATCAACAGCTACTTCTTCCGCAAGTCCGGGGTGCCGGACGAGCGGGGGCGGCGGATCTACTGAAGAATCGCCACGCCCAGGGGATCGAGGACCAGGGGTTCGCCCCGGTCCACCCGCTTGCCGGTGAGCAGGTCGGTGGCGGTGGTGTGGGCGGTGAGTCGGGCCGGTTCGGGGGCGTGGTTGAGGAGGAAGAACAGGCGGGTGCCGTCGGGGGCGACGCGGGTCGCCGTCTCGACCGCCGGGTGGCCGGCGTAGGGACCGAGCAGGTCGTGGCGGGCCAGGATCCGGCGGACGACCTCGTCGACGCCCTGCTGGTCGAGGGCGGTGGCGACGTACCAGCCCTCGCCCTCGCCGAAGCGGTTGCGGGTCACGGCCGGGGTGCCCGCGTAGAAGTCGGTGCCGTATGTGGCGACCGGCTCGGCGCCGCGCGGGAGCACGATCTCGAAGACGAGCCGCGCCTCCGCCCCCAGCTCCGGGATGGTCTGGGCGAACTCCGGCGCTCGGGCGTCCCATTCGTCGACGCGGACGCCCATGAGGGGCGCGAGCGGGCCGGGCACGTCGGTGAGGAAGGCGCGGTCGTGCGTGTCGACGCGGCCGGAGAGGAAGGTGGTCAGGACCGTGCCGCCGCGTGCGGCCACGGCTTCGAGGCGGGGGGCGAGGTCGCCCTTGACCATGTGCAGGGCGGGCGCGAGCACCACGTCGTAGGGCGTGAGGTCGGCGGTCTGCGGGATGACGTCCACGTCGGCGCCGGCCTCGCGGGCGGCCCGGTAGTAGGCGTGGACCACGTCCGGGTACTTGACCAGCCGGGACGGGCCGTCGGAGATCTCCAGGGCCCACCAGCTGTCCCAGTCGAAGAGGAGGGCGGTGCGGGCCGGGGTGCGGGCGCCCAGGGTCCGGTCACCCAGGCGCTCCAACTCCCGGCCCAGTTCGGCGACTTCGCGGAAGACACGGGTGTCGTCGCGGCCCGCGTGACCGATGACCGCCCCGTGGTACTTCTCGCAGGCGCCCCGTGAGGCGCGCATCTGGAAGTAGAGGGCGGCGTCGGCGCCGTGGGCGATGGCCTGGAAGGTGGCGAGACGGAGCTCGCCGGGCCGCCGGAGCGGGTTGACGTCTCGGCAGGCGGTGGTGGAGGGCGTCTGCTCCATCAGCCAGAAGGGGGCGCCGTCCTTCAGGCGGCGCATCAGGTCGTGGGCGAGGGCGGGCCGGGTCGGCGGGGCGTCGAGCGGCGGGTAGCTGTCCCAGGAGGCGAAGTCGAGGTGGGGCGCCCAGCGGTGGTAGTCGAGGGGGCGAAAGGTGCCCATGAAGTTGGTGGTGACGGGCGTGTCGGGGTCATGGGCGCGGATCACCTCCTTCTCGGCCAGGAAGCAGCCGAGCAGGGCGTCGGTGGTGAAGCGGAAGTAGTCGAGGGTGATGCCCTGGAAGGCGGTGTGGTCGGGGCCGCGCCAGTGCTCGGTGAGGGCGTTGGGCGGCTCGATCTGGTCCCAGTCGGTGTAGCGGTGCGACCAGAAGGTGGTCCACCAGGCGTCGTTGAGGGCGTCGAGGGTGCCGTGCCGGTCCCGGAGCCACTCCCGGAACGCCTCGGCGCACAGGTCGCAGTAACAGACGCCGCCGTACTCGTTGTTGATGTGCCAGGCGAGCAGGGCCGGGTGGTGCGCGTACCGTTCGGCGAGGCGTGAGGCCATCGCGGTGGCGTGCTCGCGGTACACCGGTGAGCTGGGGCAGAAGTTGTGCCGCTGGCCGTAGCGGTGGCGGCGTCCCTCGAAGTCGGTGCGGTTGACCTCGGGGTGCCGCTTGGCGAGCCAGGGCGGGAGGGCGGCGGTGCCGGTGGCCAGGCAGATCTGCCGGCCCTCGGCGGCGGCCCGGTCCAGGACGCGGTCCAGGACCGTGAAGTCGTAGCTGTCCGGGGCCGGTTGGGTGAGGGACCAGGTGAAGACGCCGACGGTGAGCGTGTCGATGCCGGACCTGGTGAACAGGCGATAGTCGTCGTCCCAGACGTCCTCGGGCCACTGCTCGGGGTTGTAGTCGCCGCCGTACGGGATCTTCGGGGTGCGGGGCGCGGTCATGCCGTGAACTCCTCCTGGGTCTCGGTGATCACCGTGCGGCTGCCGTGCAGCAGGGACAGCAGCAGCGGGGCGGCCAGCAGGGCGGGCAGGGCCTCCGTCAGCAGGGCGGTCAGCGCGGCCGTCAGGATCAGCAGGGAGGCGGCGGCGAGGGTGGCGCGGCCGTGCCGGAACAGGAAGTACCCGGCGAGGCGGGCGGTGTCCCGGGCGCGGAAGGCGAAGAGCGAGGTGAGGACGAGGGCGTGCGCGCCCCAGAGGAGAGCGAGGGCGCCGATCGCCGCCAGCAGCAGCGCCCACCAGCCGGGCAGGCCCGTGGCGGAGAAGTGGGTGAGGGTGAAGGTGATGACCGTCAGCCAGGCCAGCAGGGGCGTCCACAGCTTCAGCGCCGGTACGGCGTTGAGCCGCCAGCCCCGCAGGAAGGCGCGGGCCGGACGCAGCTCGGTGAGATCACGGCTGCGGTGGTGGAGTGCGTAGAGCGCGGCGGACAGGGCCGGTCCGAGGGGCAGCAGGCACAGCGCCGCGAGCGGGAGGCCCGCGGGGTCGGGGCCGAGCAGGAGCAGGCCTGCCAGGCCCGGGGAGGCGGTGAGGAGCAGCAGCGCCTCGACGGTCAGGACGGTGTGGATCAGGGCGGAGACGCGGGAGAGGGCGCCGGTGCCGAAGTCGGAGGTGCGTACGGTGCTCATGCCGCCACCTCCGTCCGCCAGGCGTCGGTGAGCCGGCCGCTCGGCGCATCGGGGACGCGGAGGATCACCCGTTCTCCTTCTTGAACCGCTCGTACGCCTTGTTGTGCAGGTCGACGAGCTGCTGCATGTTCTTCGACTTCAGCTCGGCGAGGTAGGCGTCCCACTGGGACATCGGGCGCTTGCCGAGGACGAACTGGAGGGTGTTCTGGATGACGGTGTCCTTGAGGGGGGTGTCCCAGAGGGTCGCCTGTTCCTGCTCGAAGGACTGGAGCGGGTGGGCCGGGTCGACGGGGAGCTCCTTGCGCTGGGACATGACGTCCTGGAACTTCTTCTCGTCCGGGCTGAAGTTGGAGGACACCAGCTCCCAGCTGCCGCCGTAGGTGAAGACGCCGTTGAAGAAGCCGTAGTCCTTCTGGAGGTCCTTAGGCGCGTCCGGGTCGGAGCCCATCAGCGAGATCCCGGGCTTCAGCGTGTACGTGCCGCCGGACTCGGTGTAAGTGACGCCCTTCACGCCCCACTTGCAGAACTTCTGGCCCTCGTCGGAGTACCAGAGCCAGTCCACGAACTGCATCATCGCGACGAAGGTGTCGGCCTTGAGGGCCTTGCTGGAGATCATGATGCCGTTCTCCAGCCGGATGCCGCTCAGCAGGATCGGCCCCGCCGGGCCCAGCGGCACCGGGATCATCTCGATCTTCGAGCCCTTGACCTGCTTGTTCAGGTTGTAGCGGTAGTTCTGCACCAGCTCCTGTGGATTGGCGCTGATCACATAGGACTTCTCCGCCAGCAGCTTCTGCACGGCCTGGTCGTCCTGCTGGGTGAAGCTCTCCGGGTCGAGGAGCTTTTCGGAGACGAGTCTGCGCAGGTACTCGATCATGTCCCGGTACGCGTCCCGGGCTCCGGTGAAGACGAACTTCCGCGCCTTGGTGTCGAAGCTGATGTTGTCGTACGTCCAGCCCGCCTTCACCCCGTAGGCCTGGCCGAGGTACTGGAACAACGCCCCGCACGGGAAGGGGGTGTTGGTGCTCCAGCGGTCGGTCCACGGGTACTTGTCGGGGTACTCCGCCTTGAGCGCCTTGAGGACGTCGTACACCTCGTCCCAGGTCGTGGGCAGAGGGAGTCCGTGCTTGTCGAGGATGTCGGTGCGGAAGGACAGCGAGTAGCCGGACTTGGGCCTCTCGTGGAGGCCGGGCAGCAGGTAGTACTTGCCGTCGGACTGGCGGATGGAGTCGAGTTCGGGTTCGAGACTCCATTTCTTCACCTTGTCCCGGAAGTTGGGCATCAGGTCGACGTACTCGCTGACCGGGAGGATCGCCCCAGAGGACACGAAGGCGACCTCGCCGGGGTGGTACGTCTTCGGGATGATGAAGGGGGCGTCGCCCGAGCCGATGAGGACGCTGCGCTTCTTCTCGTAGTCGGCCAGCGGGACGTCGAGGGGCTTGATGGTGATCCCGGTGCGCTTGGTGACCTCCTTCCAGAACAGCCAGCCGTTCTTGAGGGGGTAGACCGGGTTGTCGTTGTGCAGCATCGAGAAGGACAGCGCCTTGGCGGCCTTGAACTGCTGGCCGGCCTGGTAGTCCTTCATCGCGCCGTTCTGCTTCTTGGTCAGGTCCTTGGAGTCGCCTCCGTCGTCGCCGCTGCCGCAGCCGGTGAGGGTGGCGAGGCCTATGAAGCCCGCGGCGGCCAGGATCTGACGTCGCGACAGTTCTCCTGCGTTCTTCACGAGGACTCCTCTGGGGCGTGGGTGAGGTGAGGGGGTGTCAGCCCTTGACCGCGCCGAGCATCACGCCCGAGACGAAGAAGCGCTGGACGAACGGGTACACGCAGATGATCGGCAGCGCGGTGAGCACGATGGTGACCGCCTGGATGCTCGCGCCGACCTGGCTGAGCTCCGCGGTGGTGGCACCGGCGTTCCCGCCGCCGGTGGCGCCCGCGATGAGGTTGCGCAGATAGACGGTGACCGGCATCAGATCGGAGTGGTCCATGTACAGGAACGCGCTGAACCAGGAGTTCCAGAAGGACACCGTGTAGAAGAGCACCATGGTCGCGACGACCGCCTTGGACAGCGGCAGCACGATCCTCAGCAGGGTGCCGTAGGTGCTCAGTCCGTCGATCTGCGCGGCCTCCTCCAGTTCGGTCGGCAGGCTCTCGAAGAAGGCCTTCATCACCAGCAGGTTGAAGACGCTGATCGCGTTGGGCAGCGCGATCGCCCAGACGCTGTTCTTCAGGCCGAGGCTGGTGACCAGGACGTAGTTGGGGATCAGACCGCCGGTGAAGAACATCGTGAACACGGCGATGCCGACGAGCACCCCGCGCCCCTTGAGCTGCTTCTTCGACAGAACGTAGGCGTAACAGGTCGTCAGAACCATGGCGACGGCGGTGGCGACGACGGTGTAGAGCACGGTGTTGCCGTAGTTCCGCCAGAACATCGAGTCCTGGAACACGATCTTGTACGTGGTGAGGTTGAACCCCTTGGGCCACAGGGTCACTTCACCGGCCCGGATCTGCCGCTCCCCGCTGAAGGAGCGCGCGACGATGTTGACGAAGGGATACAGGGTCACAACCACGACGAGGGTGAGGATCACCCCGTTGACGCCTTGGAAGACCCGATAGGAACGGCTCGGCTTCACCACAGGCTGGTCCCCACTGTGCGGCGCGAGAGCGTGTTGGCGGAGGTGATCAGGACCAGGCCGATGATCGCCTCGAACAGCCCGATGGCGGCGGCGTAGCTGAAGCTGTTGGATTCGACGCCCGCCCGGTAGACGTACGTCGAGATCACGTCGGCCGTCGGATAGGTCAGCGGGTTGTACAGCAGCAGGACCTTCTCGAAGCCGACGGCCATGAAGGTGCCCACGTTGAGGATCAGCAGCGTGATCATGGTGGGGCGGATGCCGGGCAGGGTGACGTGCCAGATCTGCTGCCAGCGGTTGGCGCCGTCGATGCGCGCGGCCTCGTACAGGTCCTCGTCGATGGTGGTGAGCGCGGCGAGGTAGAGGATCGTGCCCCAGCCGGCGGTCTGCCAGATCTCCGAGCCGACGTAGATCGTGCGGAACCACTCGGGTTCCTGGATGAAACGGATCTTGTCGTGGCCGAGCCAGCCGAGGACGTGGTTGACCGGGCCGTCGGTGGCGAGCATCTGCATGGTCAGACCCGCGACGATCACGATCGACAAGAAGTGCGGAAGGTACGACACCGACTGCACGAACCGCTTCAGGGAGCGCCGCCGGACCTCGTTGAGCAGCAGGGCGAGAACGATCGGGATCGGGAAGCAGAACACCAGCGTGAGCCCGCCGAGCCACAGGGTGTTGCGGAACACCTGCCAGAACGTCGGGTCGCTGAGGAACATGCGCACATAGCGCAGACCCACCCAGTCCTCGCCGAACATCGAACCGCCGGGCTCGAAGCGGCGGAAGGCGATCACATTGCCGATCATCGGCAGATAGCGGAAGACGAGGAAGAACAGCAGCGGCAGGATCGCCAGCGAGTACAACTGCCAGTCGCGGCGCAGCGCCCGCCGCCAGCCGGTCCGGGCGGAGACCCGGTTGCCGCGTCGGGGTGCTGCCCGTGCCGGAGGCGGGTCCTGGGTGCCCGGCGGGGCCGACGTGGTGGACGTGCTCATTGCTCGGGCCTCCCGTGGGCAAGGGACGCGGAACCGAAACTTTCGAGCTCTTACCGGTAACTTCGCGGCAACCTAAGGCCAGTAGAAAGCGCTGTCAATGGGTGCTGCGGCAGTCGTCCGGGGCGTCCGTGCCGCGTTGGAATCGCGGGGAACCTGGGTAGACCCTGGGGACTACCACCCTCTGTCCGTCGCAAGTTTCTGGATGACCACCGACTCCTGCGAGGTGCCGCCGTGCCCGCTTTCGACCTGCCGCTGACGGAACTGGAGCGTCATCGCCCGGACTTGGAGGAGCCCGCCGACTTCGACGCGTTCTGGCTGGGCACGTTGAAGGAGGCCGGGCAGGCGGATCCGCTGGTGTCGGTGCGGCCGGTGGAGACGGGGCTTCGGCTGACACGGACCTGGGACGTGACGTTCCGGGGTTTCGCGGGCGATCCGGTACGGGCGTGGTTCAGCCGCCCCGCCGGGGTCGGTGAACCCCTGCCCGCCGTGGTCGAGTTCGCCGGGTACGGGCGCGGGCGCGGGCTTCCGCATGAGCGTCTGACGTGGGTGAACGCCGGGTACGCGCATCTGCTCATGGACAACCGCGGCCAGGGCGACCAGTACGGGTGCGGCGGGGACACCCCGGATCCGCACGCGGGGGCACCGGGCGGGCCCGGACCGGCCGTACGCGGTCTGCTCGCGCCCGACGACTATCACTACCGGCGCCTGATCACCGACGCGGTGCGTGCGGTCTCGGCGGTACGGGCGCTGCCCGGGGTGGACGCCGGGCGGACCGTCGCGGTCGGCAACAGCCAGGGGGGCGGGGTGGCGTTGGCGGTAGCGGGACTCGTCCCCGACCTGGCGGCACTGCTCGTCACCGCGCCACTGCTGTGCGGGATCCGACGGGCCCTGCACCTCACGGACGCGGGGCCGTACGGGGAGATCGCCGCGTATCTGTCCGTCCATCGGGGCGCCGAGCGAGAGGCGTATCGCACGCTGTCCTACATGGAGGGCATCTCCTTCGCCCGACGGGCCTCGGCCCCCGCCCACTTCGGCGTGGGCCTGCGGGACACGGTGTGCCCTCCTAGTGGGGCATACGGGGCGTTCAATGTCTACGGAGAGTCGGCGGGGGCGGCCGCGGGCCCTGTGAAGGAGATCCATGCCTATCCGTTCAATGGGCATGAGGGCGGGGATGCGGTGCATGTGCGGCGTCAGTTGGGGTGGGTGGTGGGGGTGGTCGGGGGTGCGTCGCCTCGTGTCCGCCTCACCACACAGGACACGCCCTAGGACCGCTCGCTGCCGCCCCCCGCCTCCTGGAAGAGGCTCGCTCACATCATCAATCAGGGACACGGTCCTGTTGGCTCATCGCGGTGACGAGGGTGGAGGAGATGTGTGCCAGGGCGGGGTCCGCAGGGATGAAGAGCGTTTCGACTCCGGCCAGTTCGTGGTTCATACGAGCCATCGGCATCTCGTAGTCCAGGTCGGGAACGCCGCGGACGCCACGGATCACGACGTCGATTCCGACTCGCCGGCAGTAGTCGACCAGCAGGCCGCCCGTGTGGGAGTCCACCGTCACGTTGCTCAAGCCGGTTGCCGCCGCGCGGAGCCGGTCCAGCCGTTCCGCGATGGGGAAGCGGCCGGTCTTGTTCGAGTTGAACATCACGCAGACGACGACCTCGTCGAACAGGAGGGCAGCGCGCCGGAGTACGTCCCGGGTGCCGCAGCTCACCACACGAGCACGTGAGACATCCACTTACTATAGAAGAGCCTGTATGAGACCGCGTTATGGGGCAGCCGCGCATCGCATACTTCGGCCGTACTCTCGCCTTGCAGCCAAGCATTCTTTCACTCCGGCCGAAGCTGGCGTATCACTTCACGGACACTTTCATTCTGAACAGTTTCTCTGCATTTCGGAACGCAATCTTTTCCTTGTCTTCGCGCGGTAAATCGACTCCGCGGAACCAGTCGGTCTGCTCCTTTATGTCCGCGAACGGATAGTCGGTTGCGAACATCACTCGATCCACGCCTATGTACTTCAGCAGGAGATCGAGCAGTTCGGTCTGGGGGAATGCGCTGGTTGTGACCCAGAAGTTTTCCTGGAAGTATTGCCCGATGGGCTTCTCGAGCGAGTCTTTGGTCGGCTCGCCCATGTCATTGACGATCCGCTCGTAGTAGAAGGGGAGACCTTCGCCCATGTGGCCGATGATGATTTTCAGTTTGGGGAATCTGTCGAAAACCCCGTACGCGATCATCCGAATGCATTGGGTCAGCACCTCCTGGTGCCAGCCATATCCAGAACCACTGAAAATGTAGTCTTGGTACTCTTCCGTGTATTTAGACCGTGTGGTGCTGTAGTAGATCTTGAAGACCTCGTCAGCTGGATATCCGGGATGCAGGTAGATCGGCACATCGAGAGCAACGGCACGTGCCAGCACAGGCTCGAAATCGGGATGATCGAGATACTTCTTCGCGATGTGTCCGTTGGTCAGTGCGCCCAAGAAGCCATCTTCCCGAACCGAGCGTTCCAGTTCGTCCGCCGCCGCCTCCGGGCTCCGCAAGGGCAAGGTGGCGAAAGCCTTGAAGCGGCCCGGATATTTGGCGATTGGCCCGTCTACAAGTTGCCGGTTAAGACGATAGGCAAGGTCGATGCCCCTTTGCCCAGGGACATTTTGTACGGAAGGTGTATGAGCAGAGAGGATTTGAACGTTGAGTCCCCCCGCATCCATATCGCCGATGCGGCGTTGCCCTAGATCCGAAAGACCAATTTCCTCAAGGAACGCTATGTGATCCTGATTGATGGAGTTCAGCTTCAACAACGTGGGAGTCGAAAAGGTCTCCTCCGTGCCGATGAAGGGCAGGTCCTGGTCCCGCCGTGAAATGTCCGAAGTCTTGTCCGAAGTCTCGTTCTCGCTCGCTTCCGAGACAATGGCGTACGTGGACAAGCCGGCACCAATGCCAAGTGCCGTGCTGGCGGTGAGAAAGCCGCGGCGTCCCATGGGCTTCATGTCAGTCCCTCTCTTCAGGCGTTTGTGTGGCGAGGTATCCGTACGGCATCCGTCTGCGAGATGCTTCAGGGGGTCTTCGAGCTGACGACCGCCCGCGTGCGCGCTGTGCGGGCCGGGCCGCGGCGGACCCCGCACTGTTGTCGGCGTGTGACCCCGCATGCGGCGACAGGGAACGCCGTCGCCAGCGCCCTGGTGGCCGCCTCGAACCGCAACCAGCCGGGCTGCGCTTTCCCCGATGGTGCTGCGTCGACTTCCATCACTAGCCTCCTGCATACGGGTTGCATCGCTCACCCGCATGCCTATTTCCTACCGAGCGAACCTGAGACGAACGTTAAAGAGCTGCTCACGCGCTCTGCTAAATGATCAATTGTGGGAGCTTCTCGAGCCGTTGCTTCCGCCGTGGCCCGATGAAGGCGCCCGGTCCGCGGCCGGTGCCGGATCGGCAGTCCTGCAGGGCATCTTGTACGTGCTGCATACCGGGATCGGCTGGGAAGACCTTCCGCAGGAACTCGGCTTCAGGTCAGGCATGACGTGCTGGCGGCGGATCAAGCGGTGGATCAACGCCGGGGTGTTCGACGATCTGCATCGGATCCTGCTTGCCCAGCTGAATGCGGCAAACGAGATCGGCTGGTCCCGGGCGGAGATCGACGGCAGCCACATCGACACGAAGAAGGGGGTCCCGGACCTTGAGTTCGCCCCCATTTCTAGCCCGCAGGTGAGCGGAGTCGAGGACCACGCGCGAGACGTCGACGAGGCCGGCGTCATCGAGTCGGTGCAGCACCGCCTCGTGCCGCCGGCCCCACACCCCTGCCCGCGACCAGATCAGGAACCGGCGGTGCGCGGTCGACTTCGATCTTTGGCGATGAACCCGGCGGCCGGAACTGGGGCGACGCCCTTGGGTTCGGCTTCGTGTCGGCCGGCGGTGGAGAGTGGTTCTCTCGGACGATTCGGTCCCTGCCACTTGGAGCGCGGGTGTTCACTCACATCCCCAAGGTGGGCTATGTGGGCGTCGGCACGGTCTCCGGTGAACCGCAACCGTTCGAGGACGCCGTCCTCAGCATCAACGGTGAAAGCCAGCGGCTGGCTGATCTCCCACTGGAGGGCACCTACCGACGCGGTGAGCAGGCAACGACGAACGGGGAGGATCCTCGTGAGTGGATCGTCCCGGTTACCTGGGAGCGGGCCGTGCCTCGCGAAAAGGCACTGTGGCGTACGGGCTTCTTCGCCAACCAGAACTCCGCCTGTAAGCTCCGCGCTCGCTTCACGATCGAAGAGGTCTCCCGCCACTTCGGCATAGATCAAGGCGGCCCTGACGCCTGACAGGAAGTAGCGTCATGGCTCGACTCCAGCAGCTCACGGTCAAGCCGCATACACGACGGCAGCAGACCCAACCGCAGGCGTGGAGAGTGCCTCTTGCACACGGCTCCAGTGGCCGTGTGCGCGACGGTTGTGCTTGATGGCGTCCACCGGACGAAGCCACTACTCGACACAGCTCCGCGGCCCCAAGAAAGTTGGTTGTCTTCGAGGCGTTGGTAGCCTCGAAGACATGGCTGCACCAGGAGCGACGTGAGGTATCCGAGCATCCAGCAGTTGCAGCTGTTCCTGCTCCTCGCCGAGGAGTTGCACTTCGGGCGGGCGGCGCGGCGGGCGTTCATGGCGCAGCCGACGTTCTCGCGGCACATCACCGCTCTGGAGGAGCGGTTGGGTGTCGCCGTGGTGGACCGGACGACACGCAGGGTCGCGTTGAGCGCGGCGGGTGAGGCGCTCGTGGGGCGGGCCCGGAGCGTGGTGGAGGCGGCCGAGGAGCTGCGCCGCGAGGCGGAGAGCCAGGCCAACGCGGCCGCGGGCCGGATCGTGATCGGCTCGCTGGAGGCGATCACCTCGATGGACCCGATCCCGGCCGTCCTGGAGGAACTGCGGGAGAACTTCCCGCAGGTGGAGGTCGACGTCGTACGCATCGGCTTCGACGCCGGCCCGGCGATCCTGCGGGGCGAGGTCGACGCGGCGTTCCTGTTTCTGCCCGTGCCCGACGGCGTCCAGACCCTGGCCCTGGCCTGCGGCCCGCGCTGTGTGGCGATGGCCGACGGTCACCCTCTCGCCTCCCGGGACGCGCTGACCCTCGCGGACCTCGCCGGCCAGCCCCGCATCGGCTGGTCGGAGCAGGTCCCGAAGGTGTTCCGGGACTTCTGGTCCGCCGACCCGCGACCGGACGGCACCTCCGTGCGATACAGCCCGCACGCCATCGTCGACTACGAGAGCGCCCTGCCGCTGATCGCCATGGGGCAGGGCATCCAGCTGCCGCCGGACGCGACCCGCTGGCTCTATCCGCGCCGCGGGGTGTCGTACGTCGACGTCACCGACCTCGAACCCTGGACGGCCGCACTGGGCTGGCTGCCGAGCCGCCGGGACGAGCCGCTCGTCGCGGCCCTGCGGCAGGCGGCCCAGCGTGTTCTGCGCCGGGACCACGCGGTGGTGTCCCGGAAGTGGATCCCGGGGCAGGAATGATCGGGATTCACGGCGCGGGGAGATCTCACTGAACAGGCCTACACGACCCTGACCACGTACTTGCCCCGGACGCCGCCCGCCTCCAGCGCCCGGTGGGCCGCCGCGGTCTCCTCCAGGGGGAAGACCGTGTCCACCGCGGGAGTCAGCTTCCCCTCGGCCACATGGCGGGCGAGGTCGTCGAAGTGCGCCCGCGTGGGGTTGCCGCTGAAGAAGCGCACCCGGCCGTGTCCGTGGATTGTGCTGGCAGCGAGGTAGCCGAGCGACGCAACGGGCCGTTTCAGGTCGAAGGCGATGGTGACCATGCGCCCGCCGGGATTCAGCAGGCCGCGGAAGGCCGGCAGTTCGGTCCCCGCGGTGTCCAGGACCACGTCGAAGCGGCCCAGTTCCCCCGGCCGCACGATCCGGTGGTCGACGGCCTTGTGCGCGCCGAGCCCGCGGACGAAGCCGAGGTTGGCTGACCGGGCGAGGGCCGTGACCTCGGCGCCGTACGCCCGTCCCAGCTGGACGGCGGCGTTGCCGACGCCGCCCGCCGCGCCCCGGACGAGGAGTCGTTCGCCGGGGCGCAGCCCGGCCTTGTCCCGCAGGGCGGTGACGGCCGTGATGGCCACCGGCAGCGCGGCGGCGTCCACCAGATCCAGTCCGTCGGGGACCCGGCCGATCCGCTCGGCAGGCACGGTCACGTACTCGGCGGCGCTGCCGAACCCGGAGGTGCGGCCCAAGACTCCCCATACGCGGTCGCCGGCCGCGAACCGTGTGACTCCGGCACCCAGTGCGGCGACCTCGCCGGTGAAGTCCAAGCCGACCCGCTGGGGGAATCTCCGGCCGGTCACGAGGCGGACGCGGCCGGCACGGGCTGCCAGTTCCCCGCCGTTGACGCTGAACGCGTGCACCTTCACCAGCACCTCGCCGGCGGCCGGCTCAGGGCGTGGCACGCGGCCCAGGTACAGCACATCGGGGCCGCCGTAGCGGTCGTAGAGCACTGCCTTCATCATGCGGTCGTTCATCGTTCCGCCTTTGCCGCCGGTGGTCGTACAGGGACTGAGGCCGACGGTAGGCTCCTAAGTGGACGCAATCGTCCGTTTGGGCCGAAGCGAGAGGCAGTGATGGTGGAATCGTCTCGGATCGCAGCCCAGGACGGGCTGCGGGCCGACGCCCGGCGCAACCGGGAGCGCGTCCTCGCCGCCGCCCGCGCGGTCTTCGCGGAGCACGGGATCGACGCCCCGATGGCGACCGTGGCGCGTCGGGCCGGAGTCGGTGTGGCGACGCTGTACCGGCATTTCCCGACCCGGGACGCCCTGGTGCGGGGCGCGTTCGCGCAGCAGATGGACACCTGCATGCGGGCGCTCACCGAGGCTTTGGCCGCCCCTGACCCGTGGCAGGGATTCCAGCAGCTGATCGAGACGGTCTGCGCTCTGCAACGGGAGGAGCGCGGGTTCCCCGCCGCGTTCGTCGCGGCCTTCCCGGAAAGCACGTCGGAACACGCGCGGTCCCGGCAACGAGCCGAGCGGGACTTCGCCACCCTGGTACGCAGGGCTCAGGCGTCGGGCGCTCTGCGGGCCGACTTTCACCCTTCCGACCTCGCCGTGGTCCTGTTGGCACACTGCGGTCTGGTGACCGCCCTACCGGATGACGGTGCGGCGTCCCGGCGCCTGATGGCCTACCTGCTCCAGTCGTTCCGCGCCGACACGGCCGGCGAGCCGCTGCCTCCGCCGAGCGCGCTGACACTGCGCAGTCTCCCGATCGCAGCTGACGGCCCTCAGCGGCAGCGGGCCCCCAGGGCCTGACCCGGCACGGCACCTGCCGCGGGGCCCGTTCAGTCCGGCAACCAACTCCCCTTTCGCAACAGGGCGCGGGCACCAGAAGGCCCCTGACCGGCAGTCCGGGTGCGACAACCGTTTACAACCGCGTCCCTCGGCGCTAACTTCCGCAACAAGCGGGGTGGGAGCGCTCCCATAACGGTGGACCGGAACCCGCCCTGAAGTCGCCCCCACCCCGCCCATCCGCACCCGCATCCCCACACACGCATCCGCAGGCCCGTATCCCAAGGAACGGATGATGCTGTCATGATCCTGACAAAAGAGCCGGGAAGGCTCCCGATACGCCGATTAACGCTCCCCACCCGGACCAGGTCCCTCTTTCTCGTCCTGCTCTCTCTGCTCGTCACGGTCCCGGCCCTCGGGCTGGTCATGACGTCCGGGAGTGAGGCGGAGGCCCACGGCACGCCCATGAAGCCCGGCAGCCGTACCTTCCTGTGCTGGCAGGACGGTCTGACCGACACCGGTGAGATCAAGCCGGTCAACCCGGCCTGCCGGAATGCCCAGCAGGTCAGCGGCACCACGCCGTTCTACAACTGGTTCTCGGTGCTCCGCTCGGACGGCGCCGGCCGCACCCGGGGCTTCGTGCCGGACGGCGAGCTGTGCAGCGGCGGCAACACCAACTTCACCGGGTTCAACACCCCCAGCAAGGACTGGCCGCTCACCCATCTCACCTCGGGGGCGACGGTCGACTTCTCGTACAACGCCTGGGCGGCGCACCCGGGTTGGTTCTACGTCTACATCACCAAGGACGGCTTCGACCCGGCCAAGACCCTCACCTGGAACGACATGGAGGAACGGCCGTTCCTGAGCGTCGACCACCCGCCGCTGAACGGCTCCCCGGGCACGGTCGAGGCCAACTACTCCTGGACGGGCAAGCTCCCGGCCAACAAGGACGGCCGCCACATCATCTACATGGTCTGGCAGCGCTCCGACAGCCAGGAGACCTTCTACTCCTGCTCCGACGTCGTCTTCGACGGCGGCAACGGCGAGGTGACCGGGATCAAGGAGCCGGGCAACCCGTCCGAGCCGGTGCCCGGCACCTGCACGGCCACCCGCAAGACGACCGGCAGCTGGAACGGCGGCTACCAGTCCGAGGTGACCGTCACCAACACCGGCACCGTCCCGATGCTCGGCTGGATGGTCGACTGGAACCTCCCCGCCGGCCACAGGATCGAGAGCTTGTGGAGCGGCAACGCGACCTACAACGGCCAGTCGGTGATGGTCCACAACGCCGGCTGGAACGGCTCCCTCGCCCCGGGCAGAAGCACGACCTTCGGCTACACCGCCACCGCTCCGGGCGGTGACAGTACGACGAGCCTGCCCTGCCGGGTGGGCTGAACCGTCACTCCGGGCGGGCCCGGTGACCGGTGCGCCCCGGTCGCCGGGCCCGTTGCCGCGTCTGTTGCCGGGTGACGGCACCCGCCCGGGTCACGTGTGGTCGGCCGTGGCCAGGAGGCGGTGCAGGGCGGCCCGGGCCGGTGGGCCCCACGTCGACTTGCCGCCGGGGCGGCCGTGGTCTCCGGCGTGTCCGATGGCGATGCAGGCGAGGGCGCGCGCGACGGCCCAGCCCCGGGCGCGGCGCCGGGTCGCGGGGTCCGCGGCCGGGCGGTAGAGGTCGTAGAAGCGGTCGGCGGCGCCGTCCGGCAGCAGGGTCCAGGCGGCGGCGAGATCGCAGGCGGGGTCGCCGGCGCAGAGGTCGCCGAAGTCGATCACACCGCAGAAGGTGCCGTCGGCGGTAAGGACGTTGGCCGCGTGCAGGTCGGCGTGGAGCCAGACCGACGGGTCCGTCCAGTGGGGCGCGGCGAGGGCGTCCTCCAGGATGGCGCGGACCGGCTCCGGGTCCGGGAGCAGGCCGAGCTCCGTGGCCGTTTCGAGTTGGTGGGCCAGCCCTTCGGCGTATTCGGACAACGGCCCGCCGCGGCCCCGGCCCACGGGCGCGTCCTCGGGGGCGGGGCGGTGCAGAGCCGTCAGGAAGGCGGCCAGGGCCTCGGCCGATTCCGCGGCGCGGGTGGCGGGGGCGCGGTCGGCCGGGACGCCCTGCACCCAGGTGGTGACGATCCAGGCGTACGGAAAGCGGTCGGAGGGCTCACCGAGGCGCTGCGGGACCGGAACCTCCAGAGGCAGACGCGGGGCGAGCACGGGGAGCCAGGTGTGCTCCTTGCGCAGCAGCACGTCCGCGGAGTTCGTCGCCCAGGGCAGCCGCACGGCGAGGTCGCCACCGAGGCGCCAGAGCTGGTTGTCCCAGCCGCGCGCGCCGAGTCGCAGAGGGCGATCGGCCAGGTCGGGGTGCTGGTCGCGCAGCAGCTCCCGAATCAGTTCCGGCGTGATCTCGATCTCGGTGTGGGTCATGCGGGGCAACCGTAGCCGGGCGGTGACACGGAGGGGTGCGAGTGGCCGGAAATCGCGGGGTGTGCCGACCGGGTCGGACCGACTGCCCCATATGTCGCTGTTATCCAGGTGTGCGATTCTGTTGTGTGGGTGCCCTGCCGCTCAGTCGCGGCGTGGATCCGCCGTGTCGTCGTCGCCTGAGTTCCGGGGACTCCCACCTGCCGGTGGCTGCGGCATGGACGGGAGGTGGATGCGGACATGCCCCATTACGGCGATGCCCGGGCCGCGGTCCCCGGTCTTCGGGCGCCGGGGAACGGGAGCACCGGTCCGCCTCGTCCCGCGCCGGAGCTCGCCGCGCGGGAACGGGTCCTGGCGTTCGCGGGGGTGGCGCTGGCGGCGGTGTACGTACGGAGCGAGGACGGTACGGAACTCCGCTCGGTGGAATCGGCCGGCGCCGAGCCTGAGCGGTACGGGCTGCCGGGGCGTGTGCCGGTCGCGGAGGGGGCGCCCAGGCCGGAGCAGCTCCGCACCCCGCCCGGGGCATCGGGGCCACCCGGACCGCCCGGACCGCCCGGACCGCCCGGACCGCCCGGGGCATCGGGGCCGCTCGGACCGCCCGGACCAGAGCAAAGCAGCGCCCCGCCCAGGCCGGAATCACGCTCAGCCACCCCAAAACCCTCCGACTCGCCCCCTCCCCTGCCCTCCCTCGCAGTCCCGCCCGGTGCCGCAGACGGAGCGGGGGTCGTCGCCAAGGCGTTTCGGACCGGGCGGGCCTTGTGGATCGGGGGTGTGGTGTTCGCCGGTCGGGAGGAGGGCGGGGCCGTCGCCGCGCCGCTCGGGGCGTTGCCGCTGGGGGCCGCGGGTGGATGGCTGGGGTGTCTTGTCGTGGTGGGAGAGGCCGGGGAGGGCTTCGGGGCCGAGCAGCGGGAGTTCCTGGAGCGGTACGCCGAGGCGGTCGCCGGGCGGCTCCGGGGCGAGGCCGACCGGTGCGCCCCCTCCCCCCTGCTGGATTCGGCGCTGCGCGCCATGGGCGTCGGATCCTTCGCCCTGGCGCCGGGCACCGGCCTGGTCGAGACGGACCAGGCCCTGCTCGAACTCGTCGGCATCCCCGAGAACGGCTTCGACGGCAAGACCGACACCCTGCTCTCGTGCAGCGTCCCGGAGGACGTCCCCGCCCTGATGTCGGTGATCGAACCGTCCGCGCAGACCCCCGGCCGCCGGGAGCTGGAGTTCCGGATCCGCCGGCCCACCGGCGAACTGTGCTGGCTGCGCCTGAACTGCCGCGTGCGGAAAGGACCCGAGGGCGCTCCGGAGCGGGTGCTCGGCGTGGTGACCGCGGCACCCGTGCTGCGCCGGAGCGCCAGTGACGTCGCCCGGATCCAGTGGCTGACGGCCGCGCTCGACGACGCCGTGACGGTCCGGGACGTCAGCCGCGTGGTGGTCGCAGCGCTGCGCGAGCCGCTGGACGCCGACCGGGTGGCGCTCGCCGAGCTGCTGGAGGACCGGCTGGCGGTCACCGTGCTCGATCCGCCGGGTGCGGGCGCCTGGCCGGAGCTGTGGCGTGCCGAGTGGCGCTCGGAGTGGCCCGACGCGCCGGTCGCCGCCCTGCCCACGCTCCAGGCGGCGCTGCGGGACGGGCGGATGAGCCTGTGGCCGGCGGGTGCCGTACTGGAACCCGGGCTGGACGGGATCGGCCCCGGCGGGCTCGCGGTCCTGCCGCTGCCGGCCAAGAGCAGGGTGACCGGGGTGTGCCTGGTCGGCTGGGACGCACCGCACGAGTTCGCCCCCGAGGAGCGGGCCCTGCTGACGGCGACCGCGGGGCTGGTGGGCCAGGCGCTGAAACGCGCGCACGCCTACGACGCCGAGCAGGAACTCGCGACGATGCTCCAGCGCAGCCTGTTGCCTCGCCGGCTGCCCCGGCTGCCCGGGGGCACCGCCGTGGCCCGCTATCTGCCCGCCCGGCGCGGGCTTCAGGTGGGCGGCGACTGGTACGACGTGATCGCGCTGTCGGAGGGGAAGGTGGCCCTGGTCATCGGTGATGTGCAGGGGCACAGCGCCGGGGCCGCGACGATCATGGGCCAGATGCGTACGGCGGTCCGGGCCTACGCCGTGGAGGGCCATCCTCCGGACGTGGTCGTCGGACACGCCAACCGGCTGCTCGTCGGCATGGAGACCGATCTGTTCGCCACCTGCTGCTATGTCGAACTGGACATGGAGGAGGGCAACGCGCTGTTCGTGCGGGCCGGGCATCTGTCCCCGCTGGTGCGGCATCCGGACGGCGGCACCGAGGAGATCGCGGTGGAGGGCGGGCTCCCGCTGGGCGTCCTCGCGGACGCGGAGTTCCCGCTGACGGCAATGGCCCTGGCCCCCGGCTCGGTGCTCACGCTGGTGACGGACGGCCTGGTCGAGTCGGCCGATCTGCAGGTGGACGAGGGCATGCGGCTCGTGCGCGAGGCACTCGCCGCGGCCGACCCCGCCGACCCGGGACGGATGGCCGACGATCTGCTGGGCGACGCCGGCCGCCGCGAGGACGACGTGGCGTTGCTGCTGCTGCGCTACGACGGGATGCGGGTCCGGCCGGTGCGGGCGGGCTGGGTGGTGTGGCGGCTGCCGGACGCGGTCATGCACGCCCGCCGGTTCAGCGCGCGCACGCTGCGCTCGTGGGACGTCGTGGCCGAGGCGGACACCGTCCTGCTGGTGGTGTCGGAGCTGGTCACCAACGCGCTGGTGCACACCCAGGGCGCGGTCCGGGTGGATCTGACCCTGGCCGCGGACCGGCTGCGGGTGACCGTGAGCGACTCCTCGCCGCGCGCGCCCGCCAAGCCGGTGGTGGTGGACTGGGAGTCGACGGGCGGCCGTGGGCTCTTCCTGGTGGAGGCGATGTCGACGGCCTGGGGTTCGGTGCCGGTCGGCGGCGGCAAGCAGGTGTGGAGCGAGATCGTCGTGTCCCGGCCGGATCCGGAACAGGAACCGGAACCCGAGCTGGGAGCGGAACCGCCGCAGGTCGAGCCGGAGCGGGTGCCGGAGCCGGGCCGGACCTGGGACCGCGGCTGGAGCCTGGTCCGCGACCGCGGCTGGGGCATGGGCCGCAACCGCGACCGGAACAAGGCCGGGGACGGATCTGCGGACCCACCCCTGGGCCGCCGGATCCGCAGCCGGAACAGGGACAGGAACCAGACCCCGGACCCGACGCCCCCCGGCCGACGAGAAGGGGGCCGGAACACGGCCGAGCCCCCGGCCCCGAGCCCGGGCCGACGAGACCGTGGCCGGAGCGGGAACCAGACTACGGATTCCACCCCCGCCCCGAGCCCACCCCCCGACCGCGAGACCGGCCGGAACAGCCACCGCGACCAGACCCCGGACCCGACCCCGAGCCCGGCCCCCGATCGAACCCCCGGCCAGGGCCCCACGCCGCCCGATGAAGGAGGTCCGCCGTGAGCGGGCGCAGCTGGCGTGTGTTTGTCGCGCTGATGGCCGGTGTTCTGGCCGCGTCCCTGGCCGGCTGTACCGACAGCGGCGAGCAGGGCGACGACAGCCTGACCCTCGGCCTGCTGCTGCCGAGCCGCGCGGTGCCCCGCTGGGAGCAGTCCGACAAGCCCCTGATCGAGAAGCGGGTGAAGGAGCTGTGCCCCGAGTGCACGGTGGTGTACGCCAACGCCGAGAACGACGCGGCGAGCCAGCGGCAGCAGATGAACTCCATGATCACCGGGGGTGTCTCGGCCCTGATCCTGGACGTCGTGGATCCCAAGGCGCTGCGTTCCTCGGTCCGGGCGGCGGACCGCGAGGGCATCCCCGTGGTCGCCTACGACCGGCTCGCCGAGGGCCCGATCTCGGGTTTCGTCAGTTTCAACGGCGACCAGGTCGGCCGGCTCCAGGGCGAAGGCCTGCTGAAGGGCATGGGAGCCAGGGCCGACGGCGGCGGCATCGTCATGATGAACGGCGATCCCTCCAGCCCCAACGCCGCCTGGTACGAGGGCGGGTCCCGGTCCGTCCTCCAGGGAAAGGTGCGGATCCTCAAGTCGTACAGCACCCTGGGGTGGCGCACGGAGAACGCGCACGAACACATGTCCGCCGCGATCAGCGACCTCGGCCCGAACCAGATCGACGGGGTGCTGGCAGCCAACGACTCGATCGCCGCCGGTGTCATCGCGGCGCTCAAGAGCGCCCGTGTCTCGCCGCTGCCCCCGGTCACCGGCCAGGACGCCGATCTCGACGCCGTGCGGCGCATCGTCGAGGGCGAGCAGTACATGACCGTCTACAAGCCCTTCCGGCAGGAGACCGAGGCGGCCGCCGCGATGGCCGTGGCCCTGGCGCGCGGCAACGACCTGGACGCCCTCGTCACACGGACCGTGGACAGCCCGACCGAACAGGACGTCCCGGCGGTGCTGCTCAACCCGATCGCCGTGACGGCCGAGACCATCGGGCAGACGCTCGTCCGGGACGGCGTCTACACGATCGACCAGATCTGCACCCCGAAGCTCCGGCCGGCCTGTGACCGGATCGGGCTCACCCGGTGAGGGACGTGATTCCCCGTGGCCCATCCCCCTGTTCTGGCGTTGCGCGGCATCTCCAAGCGGTTCGGCGGCGTGCAGGCGCTCGTCGACGTCGATCTGCAGGTCCGGGCCGGTGAGGTCGTGGCCCTGGCGGGCGACAACGGCGCCGGCAAGTCCACGCTGATCAAGGTGATCTCGGGCGTCAGCCCCGCCGACCGGGGCGTCATCGAGTGGGAGGGGCGGCTCGTGCAGATCAAACGCCCGCACGACGCCCACGCCCTGGGCATCGCGACCGTCTACCAGGACCTCGCCATGTGCGACAACCTGGACGTCGTAGGCAATCTCTTCCTCGGCCGTGAGATCGACCGGGTCGGTGTCCTCGACGAGGTGGAGATGGAGCGCCGCTCCCGTGATCTGATGCGCGCCCTGTCGATCCGGATCCCCGATGTGCGGGTGCCGGTCGCGGCGCTGTCCGCCGGTCAGCGGCAGGCCGTCGCGATCTCCCGCTCGCTCATGGGAGCACCCAAGGTCCTGCTCCTCGACGAGCCCACCGCCGCCCTGGGCGTGGAGCAGACGAGCCATCTGCTCGACCTCATCGAGGAGGTGCGCGACCGCGGGATGGCGATCATCCTGATCAGTCACAACATGGGCGACATCAAGGCCGTCGCGGACCGGGTCGCCGTGCTGCGGCTCGGGCGCAACAACGGTCTGTTCGACGTGAGCACCGTGACACAGGAGCAGATCATCTCCTCCGTGACCGGGGCCGCGGACAACGCCGTGGCGCATCGTTCGAAGGGCGACGAGGGGGCGTGGCCGTGAGCCGGGGCGGGCCGCACCGGGACGGCGGGCCGGGCAGCGCCGGACCGGTCGCGCCCGACCGTGGACCGCGCGTCCGGGGCTGGTCCGGCAATCTGCGCGAGTACGCCCTGGAGGTGCGCGGCAGTGTGCGCGACGGCGAGCGCGGGCCGCTGCTGGTCATCGCCGGGCTGATCGTGATCTGGTGCGTCTTCCAGGGTCTCGACGACAAGTTCCTCTCGCCGCGCAATCTGTCCAACCTCGGCGTGGGCATCGTCGGGACCGGTCTGGTCGCCGTCGGCATCGTGTTCGTGCTGCTGATCCGGGAGATCGATCTGTCGGTCGGGTCCGTCAGCGGCCTGGCGGGAGCCTCGTTCGCCGTGCTGAACGTGAACCAGGGGATGCCGGAGTGGCTCGCGGTGATCGTGGCGGTGGCGGTGGGCATGGCCGTGGGCGCCTTCCACGGGTTCTTCTTCGCCTCGCTCGGCGTGCCCGCGTTCGTCGTGACGCTGGCGGGCCTGCTGATCTGGAACGGCCTGACGCTCTACCTGCTGGGCGCGAGCGGCACGATCAACATCGACGAGGAGGGACTGGTCGCCTCCCTGACCAGCCGCCACTTCGAGGACGACGCGGCGGCCTACACGGTCGCGGCGCTCGGCACGGCCGGGTACTTCCTGGCAGCCCGCCGCAAGCGCGCCCGCCATCTGGCCGCCGGGATGCCGCACCGGCCGGCGGGTGACATCTGGCTGCGCACCGGACTTCTCGCGGGGATCACCTTCGCCGCGGCCTACACCCTCAACCGGTTCCAGGGTCTGCCGCTCGCGCTGCTGATCTTCCTGGTGGTCCTGGTCGTCTCGGACTACGTGCTGCGCCGCACCCGCTACGGGCGGCGGGTGTACGCGCTCGGTGGCGGGGTCGAGGCGGCGCGGCGGGCGGGCATCGGGGTGGACCGGGTGCGGGTCGCGATGTTCATGGTGTCGGGGACGCTGGCCGCGTTCGGCGGGCTGTTCGTGGCCTCGGAGCTGACCTCGGCGAGCCCCACGACGGCTCGTGCCGCCGGTTCGGGGATGCTGCTGATCAACGCCATCGCGGCGGCCGTCATCGGCGGTACGAGTCTGTTCGGCGGGCGCGGCTCGCCCTGGTCGGTGCTGCTCGGGGTGCTGGTCATCCAGTCGATCGCCTCGGGCATGGGGCTGCTGGGGGTCGAGGACGCGGTGCAGTTCATGATCACCGGCGGGGTGCTGCTGGCCGCCGTGGCGGCCGACGCGCTCTCCAGACGCGGGGAGGCCCGCCGGGGTCGTCCATAGCTATCCCTTTTATCTCGATATGCCTAATAAATGGCAAAGGTGGGTAGGCGCGGGATTGTCATGAAACGCAGCCGCTTCGTCCAGACGGCCATGGCGGCCACGGCCGTCATGGGCCTCGTTCTCGCCGGATGCGGTGACACGGACCAGCCCGGCGGCGAGCAGGCCGACCTCAAGGTGCTCGCGATGGACGCACCCCAGGTGCAGACCCTCAAGAAGCTCACCAAGGAGCACTTCACCGAGGAGACCGGCCTCACGGTCGACTACACCCTGCTGCCGGAGAACGAGGCGCGGGAGCGGATGAACCGCGAGTTCGCGACGCAGGCCGGCAACTACGACGTGGCGAGCCTCAGCGCCTACGAGGTGCCGATCTACGCGAACAACGGCTGGCTCGCCCCGCTGGACTCCTATGTGAAGGCGGACGAGGACTTCGACCAGGACGACGTCTTCCCCAACCTGGTGGAGTCGCTGACCGGGCGGGACGGCAGGGTCTACGCCGAGCCCTTCTACGGCGAGGGCTCCTTCCTGATGTACCGCAAGGACCTCTTCCGCAAGGACGGTCTGGTCATGCCGCCGAACCCGACCTGGGAGCAGGTCGCCGGCCTCGCCGCCCGGGTCGACGGCACCGACGGCGCCAGCGGCATCTGTCTGCGCGGACTGCCCGGCTGGGGCCAGAACCTCGCCCCGATCAACACGGTCGTCAACACCTTCGGCGGCGCCTGGTACGACATGGACTGGAACGCCCGCCTGAACTCGCCCGAGTTCAAGAAGGCCGTCGGGTTCTACGTCGACCTGCTCCGCTCCCACGGCCAGCCCGGCGCCGACCGGATGGGCGTGCTGGAGATCCTGGACCGCTTCGTCGAGGGCAAGTGCGCCATGATGTACGACGCCACGTCGCTGGCCTCGTCGATCGAGGCCGACGGCTCCTCGGTCAAGGGCAAGGTGGGCTACGTCCCGGCCCCGCACGACAGGACCGACAAGGCCGGCTGGCTGTGGACCTGGGCATGGGGCGTCCAGAAGGCCTCCGACGACAAGGACGCCGCCTGGAAGTTCATCTCCTGGGCCTCCTCCAAGGAGTACCAGGAGCAGGTCGGCCAGGAGATGGGCTGGACCTCGGCACCCGCCGGGAACCGCAAGTCGCTCTACTCCAATCCCGAGTACCAGCAGGCGGCCGGCGCCTGGTACCGGCAGGAGTACACGGCGGCGACGGATTCCGCCGACCCGAAGAACCCCGGCGTCGACCCCCGCCCGTACACCGGCATCGGCTTCCTGGGCATTCCCGAGTTCGCCGTGCTCGGCACGGCGGTCTCCCAGCAGATCGCCTCGGCCATCGCCGGGCAGCAGTCGGTGGACACGGCACTGGACAAGGCACAGGACCTCGCCCAGGCCGCGGCGGCGAAGTACCGGGGTGAGTGAGCCGGCGGTCAGCGCCGCTCGGAGAGCTCCGGCACTACGACCGGCAAGGCCTGTTCCGCCTCCACCTCCCGGGCGGAAGGCAACGCCACCGTAACTCGGCGTCCCCCGACGCACAGCACACCACCGTCAGCACCGCTCGGAAAGCTCCGACACCTCGACCGGCAAACACGGCTCCCCCTCCACCTCCCGGGCGGGAGACGACCCCACCGTGACTCAGCGTCCCCCGACACACAGCACACCATCCGTCAGCGCCGCTCGGAAAGCTCCGACACCTCGACCGGCGAACACGGCTCCGCCTCCGGCGCAGGCGGCAACTCCATGGTGAACTCGGTGTACCCCGGCGCGCTGCGCACCGCGGCGTGTCCGCCGTGTGCCGACGCGATCGCCTCGACGACGGCCAGGCCGAGGCCGGACCCGGAGTCGCCCGGGCCGCGGCGCGAGCGGGAGGCGTCGGCGCGGGTGAAGCGGTCGAAGACCGAGGCGAGGAGGTGCGGCGGGATGCCGGGGCCGTCGTCCCGGACGCGGATGACGCGGCGCTCGGCGGTGGCCTCCACCGCGGCCACGACCGTGGTGCCGGGCGGGGTGTGCGCACGGGCGTTGGCGAGGAGGTTCGTCACGGCTCTGGCCAGCCCCATCTCGTCGCCGAGGACCAGTGCCGGCGCGTCGAGACGCAGCGCCAGTCGCCAGGTGCGGTCCGGGTCCGCCGCCCGTGCCTTGCGGACGGCCTCGGCGACCAGGGCCACCAGGTCCGCCTCGGCGGACCGCAGGGGGCGGCCCTCGTCGAGCCGGGCCAGCAGCAGGAGGTCCTCGACGATGCCGGTCATGCGCGCCGACTCGGCGGAGACCCGGCGCCAGGCCAGCATCGGCTCGACCGGTGCGGTGCCGCGGTTCATAAGCTCGGCGTATCCGGCGATCGACGCGAGCGGGGTGCGGAGTTCATGGCCGGCGTCGGCGAGGAAGCGGCGCATGCGTTCCTCGCCGCGGCGGCGGGCCGCACGGTCGCTCTCGACCTGGTCGATCATGCGGTTGAGCGCGGCGCCGACCTGCCCGGCCTCGCTGCCGGGGTCGGTGTCCGCCTCGGCCACCCGGGGCAGGCCGGTGAGCGGGACGTGGCCGAGCGGTGCCCGGGCGAGATCGGCGGCGGTGGCGGCGACCCGGCCGAGGGGCCGCAGCTGACGCCGTACGGCCACGGCACAGACGCAGCCCGCGACGGTGAGTCCGGCGGCCCCGACGACCGCCTCGACCACGACCAGGCGGTTCAGCATGTCCCGTACGTCGTCCATGGGGAGCCCGGCGAGGATCCGGACCCCGCTCGCGTCCAGCCCCGTGACCCGGTAGGTGCCGAGGCCGGGGACGGTCCGGGTGTGGGGCGTGCCGTCGGGGGCGATGCCGCGCAGGGCGGCGCGCTGGCCGGCGGTGAGGGGCCGGGGCGTGCTGTCCGGGCCGGTGACCGCCGCGGCGGTGACCACGCCGTGCGTGTCGAGACGGGCCGCGAGGAGTCCGTCGGGGTGGGCGTTCCCGTCGAGGAACGTGAGGTCCCGGTCGTCGCCCGGCCGGGCCGAGGCACCGGCCAGGCCGTGTTCGGCGGCGTCCATGACCCGGCCGTCGAGATGGTCCAGCAGCAGGGCTCGCTGGGCGAGGACGGCGGCTAGCGCCATCGCGGCGCAGACGGCGACCAGGGCGGCGCCGATGCGGAGGAGGAGCCGGGTGCGCAGGGACCCGGGGGTGCCAGACATGTCCCGATCCTGAACCGGTCCGCTGAGGGAAGCCTGTGTTCCGGCTGAGCACCGGCGATGTCCCCGTACGAACGGCGCGGGCCGCGCCCCCGGTCACCCGGGAACGCGGCCCTCGAACTGCCTCCGACTGCCTTGCCGGCCCGCTTACTTGCGGATCAGGCTGCGCAGCACGTACTGCATGATGCCGCCGTTGCGGTAGTAGTCCGCCTCGCCGGGGGTGTCGATGCGGACGACCGCGTCGAACTCGACGCCGGTGTCGGTGGTGACCTTCACCGTGCGCGGGGTGGTGCCGTTGTTGAGCTCCTCGACACCGGTGAAGGAGAAGGTCTCCTCGCCGGTCAGACCGAGGGACTGGGCCGAGGCGCCCTCGGGGAACTGGAGCGGCAGGACGCCCATGCCGATGAGGTTCG
The DNA here is from genome assembly GCF_053643595.1 of Streptomyces sp. NPDC055506. Classification (NCBI taxonomy): domain Bacteria; kingdom Bacillati; phylum Actinomycetota; class Actinomycetes; order Kitasatosporales; family Streptomycetaceae; genus Streptomyces; species Streptomyces sp. NPDC055506. The sequence continues at coordinate 71,082 of NZ_JBSHKH010000003.1, forward strand.
AGCGGTGGATGCGCTCGTACGACTCGGTGATGACGGCCTTGACGCCGAGGAGCGCGGTGCCCTTGGCGGCCCAGTCGCGGGACGAGCCGGAGCCGTACTCCTTGCCGCCCAGGATGACCAGCGGGATGCCCTGGTCGATGTAGTTGCGCGAGGCGTCGTAGATGAACGACACCGGACCGCCGTCCTGGGTGAAGTCGCGGGTGTAGCCGCCCTCGGTGCCCGGCGCGAGCTGGTTGCGCAGGCGGATGTTGGCGAACGTGCCGCGGATCATGACCTCGTGGTTGCCTCGGCGGGAGCCGTAGGAGTTGAAGTCACGACGCTCCACACCGTGCTCGGTGAGGTACTTGCCGGCCGGGGTGTCGGCCTTGATGGCACCGGCGGGCGAGATGTGGTCCGTCGTCACCGAGTCGCCCAGCTTGGCGAGCACACGGGCGCCGGAGATGTCGGAGACCGGGGTGGTCTCCATCGTCATGCCCTCGAAGTAAGGGGGCTTGCGGACGTAGGTCGACTCGGCGTCCCACTCGAAGGTGTTGCCGGTCGGGATCGGCAGCGCCTGCCACTGGGCGTCGCCCGCGAAGACGTCCGAGTAGGACTTGGAGAACATGTCCTCGCCGATGGCGTTGGCGACGACGTCGTTCACCTCGGCCTCGGAGGGCCAGATGTCCGCGAGGAAGACCGGCTTGCCGTCCTGGTCGGTGCCCAGGGCGTCCCGGGTGATGTCGACCTTCATGGAGCCGGCGAGCGCGTAGGCCACGACCAGCGGCGGGGACGCCAGGTAGTTCATCTTGACGTCGGGGTTGATACGGCCCTCGAAGTTCCGGTTGCCGGAGAGGACCGAGGTGACCGCGAGGTCGTGGTCGTTGACGGCCTTGGAGACCTCGTCCGGCAGCGGGCCGGAGTTGCCGATGCAGGTGGTGCAGCCGTAGCCGACGAGGTTGAAGCCGACCTTGTCGAGGTACGGGGTCAGGCCCGACTTCTCGAAGTAGTCGGTGACGACCTTGGAGCCCGGGGCGAGCGTGGTCTTGACCCACGGCTTGCGGGTCAGGCCCTTCTCCACCGCCTTCTTGGCCACCAGGGCGGCGGCGACCATGACGTACGGGTTGGAGGTGTTGGTGCAGGAGGTGATGGCCGCGACCGTCACCGCACCGTGGTCGATCTCGTACGACGTGCCGTCGGGGGCGGTCACGGTGACCGGGTTGGACGGGGCGCCGTTCGGGGCGACGGCCGGGGCGTCGGAGGCCGGGAAGGACTCCTTGCCCGACTCGTCGACGGTGTCGACGTAGTTGAGGACGTCCGTCTTGAACTGTTCGGCGGCGTTGGCCAGGACGATACGGTCCTGCGGGCGCTTCGGGCCGGCGATGGACGGGACGACCGTGGAGAGGTCGAGCTCGAGCTTCTCGGAGAAGTCGGGCTCGGCGGCCGGGTCGAGCCAGAGGCCCTGCTCCTTGGCGTAGGCCTCGACGAGCGCCAGCTGCTGCTCGCTGCGGCCGGTCAGCTTCAGGTAGTTGATCGTCTCGGCGTCGATCGGGAAGATCGCGGCGGTCGAGCCGAACTCCGGCGACATGTTGCCGATGGTGGCGCGGTTGGCGAGCGACGTGGCGGCCACGCCCTCGCCGTAGAACTCGACGAACTTGCCGACGACGCCGTGCTTGCGCAGCATCTCGGTGATCGTGAGGACCAGGTCGGTGGCGGTGGTGCCCGGCTTCAGCTCACCGGTCAGCTTGAAGCCGACGACGCGCGGGATGAGCATGGAGACCGGCTGGCCGAGCATGGCGGCCTCGGCCTCGATGCCGCCGACGCCCCAGCCGAGGACACCCAGACCGTTGACCATGGTGGTGTGCGAGTCGGTGCCGACGAGGGTGTCGGGGTACGCCTGACCGTTACGGACCATGACCGTGCGGGCCAGGTGCTCGATGTTCACCTGGTGGACGATGCCGGTGCCGGGCGGGACGACCTTGAAGTCGTCGAAGGCGGTCTGGCCCCAGCGCAGGAACTGGTAGCGCTCCTTGTTGCGGCCGTACTCCAGCTCGACGTTCTGCTTGAAGGCGTCGTTGGTGCCGAACTTGTCGGCGATGACGGAGTGGTCGATGACCAGCTCGGCCGGGGAGAGCGGGTTGACCTTCGCGGGGTCGCCGCCGAGCTCCTTAACGGCCTCACGCATGGTCGCGAGGTCCACGACACAGGGCACGCCGGTGAAGTCCTGCATGATCACGCGGGCCGGCGTGAACTGGATCTCCTGGGAGGGCTGGGCCTGCGAGTCCCAGCCGCCAAGGGCGCGGATGTGGTCGGCGGTGATGTTCGCGCCGTCCTCGGTGCGGAGGAGGTTCTCCAGCAGCACCTTCAGGCTGTAGGGGAGGCGCTCGGCGCCCTCGACCTTGTCCAGCCGGAAGATCTCGTACGACTCGTCGCCCACCTGCAGCGTGCTGCGGGCGTCGAAGCTGTTCGCCGACACGACAGTCTCCTTCATTGATGTGCGCGTACCACCACGATCCTGCCGCCACGGCTACTTGGCCGATCCGCTAAGGTAAGGCTAAGTTAGGTAGCCCTTACCACCGGACCGGTGGCGCCGCGCGGCTGCGGTGCACCTCGGCAGATATCTCGATGTCGAGATAACTCTAATACACGAGGGCCGGATGGTCATGCCCCGGCACCCGTCATGCGGTCATACGCATCCCTTCCCGGGGTATCCGAACGAGGTATCCACGCCACGAACGGAAGGAAGACAGGCATGCCGCTCACGTTCCGCAAGAGTTTCCGGATCCTTCCGGGGGTGCGACTGAACATCAACAAGCGCTCCTGGTCCATCACCACCGGCGGCGGAAAGAACGGCCCGCGCTACACCCGCAGCAGCACCGGACGGCGTACGACCTCGATGGACCTGCCCGGGCCTTTCGGGTGGCGGCGCACCACGAAGGCACGGCGGCACTGACGCCACCGGGCGGGATTGACACCCCATCACCCGAATGGACCCCCCACTCGGGCACCATCTCATATCTGAGATAACCTCAACCTCATGGCAGACGACTACCTCGTACGCATCGGCAAGCTCATCCGTGACGCCCGGCAGCATCGGGGCTGGACGCAGTCGCAGCTGGCCGAGGCGCTCGGAACCAGCCAGAGCGCCGTCAACCGGATCGAGCGCGGCAACCAGAACATCAGCCTTGAGATGATCGCGCGCATCGGGGAGGCCCTCGACAGCGAGATCGTGTCGCTCGGCTACGCCGGTCCGATGCATCTGCGGGTGGTCGGCGGGCGCCGGCTCTCCGGGGCCATCGACGTGAAGACGAGCAAGAACGCGTGCGTGGCGCTGCTGTGCGCCTCACTGCTCAACCAGGGGCGCACAGTGCTGCGCCGCGTCGCCCGCATCGAGGAGGTCTACCGCCTCCTCGAGGTACTGGGCTCCATCGGCGTCCGCACCCGGTGGATCAACGACGGCGTCGACCTGGAGATCGTGCCGCCGGCCGAGCTGGACCTGGCGGCCATCGACGCGGACGCGGCCCGCCGCACCCGCTCGATCATCATGTTCCTCGGCCCGCTGCTGCACCGCATGGACCACTTCAAGCTGCCGTACGCCGGCGGCTGCGACCTCGGCACGCGCACGGTCGAACCGCACATGATCGCGCTGCGCCGGTTCGGTCTCGAGATCGCCGCGACCGAGGGCCAGTACCACGGCGTGGTGGACCGATCGGTCCGCCCCGAACGTCCGATCGTGCTGACCGAGCGGGGTGACACGGTCACCGAGAACGCGCTGCTCGCCGCCGCCCGGCACGACGGCACCACCGTCATCCGCAACGCCTCGTCCAACTACATGGTCCAGGACCTGTGCTTCTTCCTGGAGGCCCTCGGCGTCAAGGTCGACGGCATCGGCACGACCACGCTCACCGTGCACGGCGTGCCCGCCATCGACGTCGACGTGGACTACTCCCCCTCCGAGGACCCGGTCGAGGCGATGAGCCTGGTCGCCGCGGCCGTCGTCACCGAGTCGCAGCTGACGGTGCGCCGGGTGCCGATCGAGTTCCTGGAGATCGAGCTGGCCGTGCTCGAGGAGATGGGCCTCGACCACGACCGCACGCCGGAGTACTTCGCCGACAACGGCCGCACCCGGCTGGTGGACCTCACGGTCCGGCCCTCCAAGCTGGAGGCGCCGATCGACAAGATCCACCCCATGCCGTTCCCCGGCCTGAACATCGACAACGTCCCGTTCTTCGCGGCCATCGCGGCGGTCGCCCAGGGCAAGACCCTCATCCACGACTGGGTCTACGACAACCGCGCCATCTACCTGACCGACCTCAACCGCCTCGGCGGCCGGCTCCAGCTCCTGGACCCCCACCGCGTCCTGGTCGAGGGCCCGACCCGCTGGCGCGCCGCCGAGATGATGTGCCCGCCCGCCCTGCGCCCCGCGGTGGTCGTCCTTCTGGCGATGATGGCCGCCGAGGGCACGTCGGTGCTGCGCAACGTGTATGTCATCAACCGGGGTTACGAGGACCTGGCGGAGCGACTGAACTCGATCGGGGCGCAGATCGAGACGTTCCGGGACATCTGAGCTCGCCGGGGCGGTCAGTACAGCTTGTTGACGGCCGTGACGGTGGTCGCCTTGAAGTCGGCCACCTGGGCGTGCTGGAAGTTGCCCATCTGGCCCCACAGGACGACCGTCACGGTCCGGCCGTCGCGGCCGACCGAGAACAGGCCGATGTCGGAGGAGCCCCATGCCGAGGCGGTGTGGAGGCCGTAGACGTGGGCGCCCTCCTCGACGTTCAGCCGGCCGTAGGACTTCTGCGTCGCCGTCAGGTCGGGGTCCTGCTCCATCAGCTTCTCCGCACAGCCGGTGATGTCCTCGCGCAGCAGCGCCGCGAAATCCTTGGCGCGCTGTTCCGTGCGCTCCACGACCGTGATCTGCTGTGCGCTGGTGTCGAACTCGGTCCAGTAGGAGCGGTGGCTGGCGATGGACGGCAGGGCCTCGCCCACGCAGACCGGCAGCGGGTCCGGCTGACCGGCCGTGACGGGTCCGGCGTACCAGGGCGAGGTCGGGTGCGGCGGCAGTTCGGCCGGCTCCAGGAACCGGGGTGTGGCGGCAGCCGGTGCGGCGGCGGCCGGTACGGCGACTGCGGCGACACCGGCCACGGCCGCCAGCGCGGCCACGGTGGTACGGACGCCTCGGGCGCGGATCCGCACGGTCTTCCCCATGTTTCCCCCATGATTTTCTTGATTGTTCTCGTCGAACGCGCGGCTTCAGCCCTCGCACCCCCTACGACCCGTAACCGCCCGCATACGTTGCCCTGCCCGCCCGCTACGGATCCGTCCCGAATGTCACCGGCGCGCTACAGGGGATCGACGTCGGGGGCGGGGACGTGGCCGACTACGAGGGGGCCGTGATCCCCCTCACCACCGGCCCGGGTCGACCCAGGGTCGGCAGTTATGGTGACCAGGGCGCATCAAGGTGCCCAACACGGACAATGTGGCGGAGGACACACGGTGTCGGACCAGGGGCGACTCGTCGCCGGGCGCTATCGGCTCGCCGAGCGGATCGGCCGGGGCGGCATGGGCACGGTGTGGCTGGCCGACGACGAGGCGCTGGGGCGCCGGGTCGCGCTGAAGCGGCTGCACGAGCAGCCGCACCTGTCGGCCGACGAGCTCGGCACACGCGACGAGCGCATGCGCCGTGAGGCGCGCAGCGCCGCGCGTATCGTCCACCCCAATGTGATCGTCGTGCACGACGTCGTGGAGGACGAGGGGCGGCCCTGCGTCGTCATGGAGTACGTCCCCGGCCACACGCTCGCCGACCTCCTCCGGGACGGCGGCACCCTCCCGCCCCACGAGGCGGCCCGGATCGGCGTGGCCATGGTGTCCGCCCTGCGAGCCGCGCACGAGGCCGGGGTCCTGCACCGCGACGTCAAGCCCGGCAACGTGCTGCTGGGCGCGGGCGACCGGGTCGTGCTCACCGACTTCGGCATCGCCACCACAGCCGGGTCGCCCACCCTGACCAGGACCGGCGAGATGGTCGGATCCATCGACTACATGGCCCCGGAACGCGTCAGAGGCCTCACCCCGGGCCCCGCCTCGGACCTGTGGGCCCTGGGCGCGACGCTGTACCAGTCGATGGAGGGCCACACCCCCTTCCGCCGCCCCACGGCAATGGAGACGGCCTACGCCATCGCCACGGACCCCGCGCCCCCACCGACCCAGGCCGGCCCCCTGGCCCCCCTCATCGAGTCCCTCCTGGCCAGGGACCCGGACACCCGCCCATCCGCAGAGGAGACAGAACACTCCCTACGGACAGCAGTGGACGCCCTCAAGGGGCGCGGGGAACTGCGCGATCAACCACGAACAACCCGCACCCGCCGTGGCCGCCGCATCGCCACCGCCGCGGCGGCACTCACCGCAGCCCTCGCCGTGACCGCCACCCTGTACACCACATATCCACCGCAATCCGACAGACCACGCAAAACCACAAGCCGCCCCACCGCCACACCCAGCCCCAGCCCCGTACCCAAGGGCTACCACCTCGTCCACGAGAAGAAGCTCGGCGTCTCCTTCCCCATCCCGGACGACTGGACCGCCCGCACCCGCACCGCGGAACAGGTCACCTACGCCGACCCCACCGGCCTCGCCGGCATCACCATCGGCACAGTCACCCCGGCAGGACCGAACCCGGCCGGCCACTTCGCCGACATCGAGGCGAACACCAAGGTCAACTACCCCTCGTACCGCCGGCTGCGCATGGAGCGGACGACCTTCCGCGAACAGCCCGCCGCCATATGGGAGTTCACCTTCCAGGGCCGGGCCCGCCCGTTCCGTGCCATCGACCTCGGCTACGGCCGTGAGGGCGAACGCGAGTACGACATCTACCTCTCGGCGCCCGAGGAGGACTGGGACACCAACCGCCCCGTCTTCGACCATGTCAGGGACGGCTTCAGGTCTTTCAGGGCGTAAAGCGACCGAAGAATGGATATGGGCTATACGGCGAAACGCGGGGAGTGTCCGACGTGCCCGGATGCCGCGCGCAGCGGCTTCAGGGGAGGGAGCGCGCATGGACGGCCGGCCCTTATACCTCGAACCGCGGCTGGAGCCACGGCTGAGGTCGCTCGTGGCGGCGACCGGAACATTGCACTCGCTCATGGACGCGCTCGGCTCACCCCTGCACGTGGTGGTGCCGGACCAGATCGCCGAGAATCTGGAGCGCTTCCGGTCGGTGTACCGGGCGCACCATCTGTCGGGCCAGGTCTTCTACGCCCACAAGGCCAGCCGGTCGAGCGCGCTGCTGCGCCGCCTGGCCGCCACGGACGCGGGCGTGGACGTCGCGTCGCTGGGCGAGTTGCAGCACGCTCTCGGTGCCGGTTTCACCGCCGACCGGATCACGGCCACCGGGCCGAAGAACCCCGAGTTCCTGTGGCTCGCGGCCCGTACGGGCGTGACCGTCAGCGTGGACGGGACCGCCGAGCTGGATCAACTGGCCGCCCTGGTGCGCAAGCACGCGCTCGCCCCGGTGCGGGTACTGCTGCGGCTGTCGGGGTTCGAGACGGCGGGGGTGAGAGTGCTGAGCCGGCGCAGCCGGTTCGGCACGCCCGTACGGGAGTTGGAGCCGCTGCTGGAGGCGGTCGAGCGGCACGGTGACGCGGTGGAGCTCACGGGCGCGGCCTTCCATCTGGACACCACCAGCGTGGCGGAGAAGGCGACCGCCCTCGAAGGGTGCCTGGCCGCTCTGGAGGCGTGCCGGAGCCGGGGGCTCAGGCCCCGGGCCGTGGACGTCGGCGGCGGGTTCGGGGTCGATTACCTCGCCGAGCGGGAGCAGTGGGAGGCGTACACGACCGCGCTCACGGCCGCCGTCCTGGGCCGCCGTCCGCCCTTGACGTGGGGCGGGCACGGCTACGGGCTGCGGAACGAGTCCGGCACCCTGCGCGGCACGCTCGGCCTCTACCCCGCCCACCGGCCCGTCGCCGGCGCGGCCTATCTGGACGAGCTGCTGGGCCGGCCCGCAGCCTCCCTGGGCGGCCGTCCGCTGGCCGGACTGCTGCTGGAGCACCTGTACGACCTGCACACCGAGCCGGGCCGGGCGCTGCTGGACCAGTGCGGGCTGTCGCTGGCGAAGGTGCTGGAGGTGCGCGAGCAGGAGGCCGGCGGGGAGCTGCTCGTGCGGCTGGCCGCGAAGGCGGACGACATCGCCCTGGAGGACCACGGAGTGCTGATGGACCCGGTCGTCGTCCCCGGAAGGGGGGCGGGGCCGGGCGAGGGGCCCGTCGCCGTCCACCTCTTCGGCAGCCTGTGCCTGGAGACCGACCTGATCACCCGGCGCACTGTGTTCCTGCCCCGCCGTCCGGTTCCCGGCGATCTGCTGGCGTTCGCCAACACCGCCGGGTACGCCATGGACTTCCACGCCACCCGCGCCCAGCACCAGCCCGCCGCCCGCAAGGTCGCCGCCTGGCAGGACGGCGACGGGTGGCGCTGGTGCCTCGACGACCAGTTCTGGCCGATCACGCCCTCGGGGGGAGCTCAGTGAGGTACGACAGCATCACGGAGGCGATAGGCAACACCCCGCTGGTGCGGCTGGACCCGGCCGTGCACGGACTGCGGAACATCGACCTGTTCGCCAAGCTGGAGATGCTCAACCCCTGGGGCTCGGTCAAGGACCGGGCGGCCTGGAGCATGGCCCGACCGCTGCTCCCCGAGGCCGTCGAACACGGCAGCCAGATCGTGGAGTTGTCCAGCGGCAACACGGCGAAGGCGCTGGCGGTCGTCGCGGGCATGCACGGACTGGGCTTCAAGAGCGTCACCAACCGGATGCGGGTGCCGGAGATCAAGGACCTCCTGCTGCTGCTCGGCGCGGAGATCGAGGAGCTGCCGGGGCAGAGCGAGTGTCTGGACCCGACCGCGACGGACGATCCGCTGACCCTCTTCCACCGGACGCTGTCCGCCTCCGGCAGCGCCAGTCTGCACACCGACCAGTACTTCAACCCGCGCAACACCGAGGCCCATCTGACCGGGACCGGCCCGGAGATCGTCAAGGACCTGGACGGCCGGGTGCCGGACTGGTTCGTCGCGTGTGTGGGCACGGCCGGTTCCTCCACGGGCGTGGCCCGCGCGCTGCGGGAGGAGGACCCCTCGGTGCGGGTGGTCGGGCTGGTCGCGGCCAAGTCGGACTTCATCCCCGGGATCCGCACGATCGACGAGGTGCAGGAGGTCGGCCTGTTCGACCCGGAGACCTACGACACGATGGAGTCGGTGAGCGCCGACGAGGCCATCGAGGGGATGCTGACCCTGAACCGCCGCTGCGGCATCCTGGGCGGCCCCACCGCAGGGGCGGCCTACTTCGGCGCGGTCCGCCATCTACGCGCCCTGGACGAGGAGTCGAGCGAGCGCCGGACGGCCGTGTTCATCGTCTGCGACCGGGTCGAGAGCTATCTGAGCTACGTCCGTCTGCGGCGGCCCGACCTGCTGGGCCGGCCGGCCCGGAAGAACTCCCCGGCCGACCTGACCGAGGCCGAGGTGCGCGGAGCGCCGTCGGTCACCGTGGCCGAAGCCCAGCGCTGGATCGACACCGACCGGCCGCTCGTGGTCGACCTGCGCAGTTCGTTCGCGTACGCGGCGCTGCACATCGACGGGTCGGTGAACATCGTCGACGAGCTGTTCGCCGAACTCCTGCGGGGCGGCCTGCCGTTCAGCCGGAGCCGGCCGGTGCTGCTGGCGTGTCCGGTGGGCGAGCAGTCCGCGCGGTACGCGGCGCTGCTGACCCGGATGGGACATGCCGACGTGCGCAGCCTGACCGGCGGCATCATCGCCTGGCGGGACGCGGGCGCGCCCCTGGTGCGGGACTGACGGCCATGACCGCACCGATCACCCGCGAGGACACGGTCCCGTGGCAGCAGGCGCTGCGCGCCCAGTTCCCCATCGTCACCGGGCACCCGGAGCTGGCGTATCTGGACAGCGCGGCCACGGCACAGAAGCCGCAGGCCGTCCTGGACGCCGTGCAGACGTATCTCACCACCAGCAACGCCAACTCCGCGCGCGGCACCTACACCTGGGCCAACCGGACCACGGAGCTGGTGGAGCGGACCCGCGAGCGCGTCGCCCGGTTCCTCGGGGACGACCGGCCGGAGCGGTCCGCCGTCCACTTCACCGGCGGCACGACCGAGGGGCTGCGGACGATCGCCCGCGACTGGCTGCCGGGCTTGCTGCGCGACGGCGACGAGATCGTCGTACCCGACGCCGACCACCAGGCCAACATCGCCCCCTGGCTGGAGGCCCAGCGGCTGCTCGCGAAGGAGGGTTTGCACGTCCGGGTGCTGCCGATGCCGTACCAGAGCGGTTCCGGGGACTACGACCACACCGCGCTGGCCGAACGGGCCGGGCCCCGCACCCGGTTCGTCGCCACGACCCATGTGCACCACGTGTACGGCGGCGACATGAATGTGCACCGGATCCGCGAGGCGGTCGGACCGGACGCGGTCATCTGTCTGGACGCGGCCCAGAGCGTCGGGCATCTGCCGGTGTCCGTGGGCGACTTGGATGTCGACTTCGTGGTCTTCTCCGGGCACAAGGCGCTGGCCCTGCCGGGTTCCGGGGCGGTCTGGGCCCGGCAGGCGCGCGGTCCGGCGTTCACGCCCGGCGGGTGGAGCGGCACCCCGAACACCGTGGGCATCGCCTCGCTCGAAGCGGCCCTGGACTGGCTGGACACCGCCGGTGTCGAGCGCATCGAGCGGTGGACGGTCGCCCTGGCGGCCCGGCTCACCGACGGGCTGCGCCGGCTGGACGCCTACGAGATCCTCGGCTGCCCGCTCAGCCTGGCGGCGGACTCGACCGTGCAGCGCCGCCAGAGCATCGTGACCCTGCGGCATCGCGCCATCGACTCGGGCGACCTGGGCTTCATCCTCTTCAGTCACGGTTTCATGGTTCGCTCCGACCATCACTGCCAGGGCGACGCGGGCGAGAAGACCGGTTCGGTGCGGGTGAGTCTGCATGTGTACAACACCGTGGAGGAGGTCGACCGGCTGCTGACCGTCCTTGCTTCACTCCAGTGACTCCGCCGACTATGCGTAATGGGAACCGTTTCCACCTGTAGGCTCGGGCCCCGGCAGGAGTCAGGTGCGAGACGGCAAGGTGGCGCGACCGGATGGGGCTGAGTCTGGCGACGGCGGAGCGGTGGGTGGAGCGCTGGGAGCTCCAGCAGCAGCGGTACGCCGTCGACCGCGAGGAGCGGTTCACGGTGATCGCCGATGTCGTCGAGCACGTCACGGCGGGGCACGGGAACCGGCCGCTCGTCGTCGATCTGGGCTGCGGGCCCGGCTCCCTGGCGGCCCGGCTGGTCCGGCGGCTGCCGGACGCGGAGATCGTGGCCGTGGACCGCGACCCCGTCCTGCTGGAGCTGGGCCGGACCCACCATCCGGACGCGGCCCGCTATGTCGACGCGGAGATCGGCGCCCCCGGCTGGACCGGGACGATGGGCCTGGACCGGCCCCTGGACGCGGCCGTCTCGACGACGGCCCTGCACTACCTCGACCGCGACACCCTGCTGCGCACCTATCGGCAGCTCGCCTCACTGCTGCGGCCCGGGGGTGTCCTCGTCAACGGCGACCATCTCCCCCAGGGCGCCGACGGCCCGGCCGGGATCGCCGCCCATGTCGGGCGGTGCCGGGCCGACCGGCAGCGGGTGTTCACCCATGAGGACTGGGGCTCCTGGTGGGCCGCACTCTCCCGCGACCCCGAGCTGACCGACCTCCTCGCGGAGCGCCGCCGCCGGGAGGAGCCTCTCGACAGCGGCCGCCCGGCCGAACTCCCCCTCTCCACGCATCTGGAGCTGCTGCGGCAGGCGGGGTTCGGCACAGCGGGGCCGGTCTGGCAGTACGGCGAGAGCTGCGTGGTCGTCGCGGTCCGCTAGGGTCCTTCTGATGGATCTCCGTGGGAGAAGGAGCGGCGTTCGAGCGTGCGTGCCGGGCGTCGCGACGCCGCGGAGATCCATCAGAAGGGCCCGCTCCCCGCATGGCCCCTTCGCGCACCCTCAGATGGCGGGTAGCGGCGAGTGCTCGGACAATACACGCAGATATCGCCATATATTCCTGCCGCCGTACCGCAGCGCGCCCACACCTGAGGAGCCACCCCATGACCACCGCCGAGCACCTCACGCACGAGGACCACCCGCACGCCCACGGCGACGACTGCGGGCACGTCGCCTTCACCCACGGCGACCACACCGACTACGCCCATGACGGCCACATCCACCGGATGCACCAGGGCCACGTCGACGAGTGCGTGAACGCCGGCCACACGGTGCACCTCGACCACGACCACCAGCACGGCGACGACTGCGGCCATCTGGCCGTGCGGCACGGCGACCACACCGACTACGTGCACGACGGCCACCGCCACGCCGGCCACGAAGGACACTGGGACGATCACTGAACCGCGTCACTGAACCGCGAACGAATCCCGCGGTAGCCCGGCTCAGGACAGGCTGTCCCAGTCGACCGTGCGGTCGCACCAGCGCCCGAGCAGCGTGCGGTCGTGGCCGACGGCCAGCAGCGCGGCACCGGTCGCGGCCCGGTAGTCCTCCACGGCCGTGACCAGGGCGGCGGCGGTGGAGGCGTCGAGCATGGCGGTCATCTCGTCGCACACCAGCAGGCGCGGGCGCAGCACGAGGGCGCGGGCGAGGCAGGCGCGTTGCAGCTGACCGTCGCTGACCTCGTGCGGCCGTCGGGCCAGCAGGTCCGGGGTGAGGCCGACGACGGGGGCCAACTCGGCCACCCGGCCGGGGATCTCCCTGCCACGGCCGGTGGCGCGCAGGGGTTCGGCGATCAGGTCGGCGAGCGGCAGCCGGGGGTCGGCGGAGAGCCTGGCCTGCTGGAAGACGACCCCGAAGGCGGTGCGCTGGGTGCGCGGGGCGCGGTGGCGCCAGTGCCGTACGGGGTCGCCGTCGAGGACGAGGGTTCCGGAGTCGGGCCGGTGCAAAAGGGCCGCGACCCGCGCCAGGGTGGACTTGCCGCAGCCGCTCGGGCCGAGCAGGCCGACGGACTCGCACGGTGCCACGGTCAGGGAGACGCCCCGGACCACCGGCGCGTTCCTGGTGTATCCGGCGGTGATGGAGCGCAGTTCAAGCACGGGCGTCCTCCGGCAGGTGCGGGTGGTGGCAGACGACCGCGCCCGGCGGCGGCGGGGCGGCACAGGTGCCGGTGGCCCGGTCGCAGCGGGTGGCGAAGGCGCAGCCGTCGGGGAGGTCGCCGAGTTCGGGCGGCATGCCGGGGATGGCCGTGAAGGCGCGGCCGGGGAGGGCCTGGAGCAGGCCGCGGCTGTAGGGGTGGCGGGGCCCGGGCGAGCCGAAGAAGTCCTCGGCGGCGGCCAGTTCGACGATCCGTCCCGCGTACATCACGGCGACCCGGTCGGCGATGCGCTCGGCGGCCGCCAGGTCATGGGTGATCATCAGCAGGCCCCGTCCCCAGCCGCCCGTCTCCCCCGGCGCGTCGACGTGCCGCCGCAGTTCGTCGACCGTACGGTCCACCAGGTCGCGGTCGAGCCCGGTGGTCGGTTCGTCGGCGAGCAGCAGGGGCGCGTCGCCGACGAGGGCGAGGGCGGTGGCGGCACGCTGGGCCAGGCCTCCGGAGAGCTGGTGGGGGTGGCGGTCCAGGTGATCCGCGGGGAACGCGGCCCGTTCGGCGGCGGCCTCGGCGGCGGCGCGCAGGGCGGCGCGTCCCCGGGTCGCGGTCAAAGCGGCGACCGTCTCCTCCAGTTGGGAGCGGACGGTGCGCACGGGGGTGAGGTGGGCGGCCGGGCTCTGCGGTACGAGGCCGATGAGCCGGCCCCGTACGGTGCGGGCGAGGGTCCGCTCGTCGGCCGCGAGCAGGTCCAGGTGGCCGAGGCGAGCCGCACCGGCGGTCTGCGCGTTGCCGGGGAGCAGGCCGAGCAGCGCGGAGGCCAGCACGGACTTGCCGCAGCCGCTCTCCCCGATCAGGGCCAGGCACTCGCCGGCCGCCACGTCGAACCGGGCGTCGGTGACGGCCGCGACACGTCGCCCGCCGGGCATGAGGAACCGCACGGAGAGGCCGCGCACCGACAGCACGGGCTCGTCTCCGGCCGGCACCGCGGCGACTTCGCCCGGGCCGGTCTCGACTCCGGTGCTCACAGCATCAGCTCCGATCGGTGACGGGGATGGATCCGCTCCCGCCAGGCTCCGGCGAGCCCTGCGATCGCGAGGGTGGGGAGGATGAGGAACAGGCCCGGGAACAGGGTCGGCCACCACTGTCCGGCGAGCAGGGAGCCGCGGGCCGTCTGGATCAGGGTGCCGAGGCTCGCCGTATGGCTGGGCAGCCCGAGTCCGAGGAAGGACAGCGCCGACTCGTGCCACATGGCGTGCGGCACCATCAGCACGGCGGCCAGGGCGGCCTGGGGCAGGACGGCGGGCAGCAGATGCCGTACCGTCACCCGCCACCGGGACGCCCCGCCGGAGACCGCGGCGTCGACGTACGGCCTCGACCGCAGGGAGAGCACCTCGGCGCGGACGATGCGCGCGGTGGACAGCCAGTGGGTGAGCGCGACGGAGACGACCACCGGCCAGACACCGGGGCGGAACATCGCGACGATGAAGATGCCGAGCAGCAGGTGCGGCACGGAGGAGAACGCGTCGACGACCCGCATCAGGGCGCGGTCGGCCCAGCCGCCGAGCGCCCCGGCGGCCGCACCGACGGCCGTGCCCACGACCGTCGCCGTCAGGGCCGCGGCCACTCCGACGAGCAGCGAGACGCGCAGGCCGTAGACGCAGCGCAGCAGCAGGTCGCGGCCGACGTCGTCGGTGCCGAAGGGGTGGGCCCAGGACGGCGGCCGGAGCTTGGCGGCGAGGTCGACGGCCTGCTGGTCGAGCTGGACCAGGGGCGGTACGAGCAGCACGGCGAGGACGGTCGCGCCCACCAGCACGGCGGAGGTGCGCACGCGCAGTGTGCGGGTGGAGCGGCGTTTCGGGCCGTGCGAGCGCCACTCGGTCTCGGCCGGGGCGGCGGGCGCCGGTGCGTCACATGTCACTGAGCTTCACCCTCGGGTCGAACAGTCCGTAGAGCAGGTCGGCGAGCAGGTTCCCGGCGAGGACGGCGGCCGTGGCCAGGGTCGTCAGGGCGGCGAGCAGCGGGAAGTCGACGGCGGTGGCCGCCTCGACGGTCGCGGCGGCGATGCCCGGCCAGCTGAAGACGCTCTCTACCAGCAGGGCCCCGGTGATGAGTTCGGGCACGCGGGAGCCGATCAGGGTGAGCACCGGCAGCACTCCGGAGCGCAGGGCGTGGCCGAGCAGGACGGTGCGTTCGCTCAGGCCGCGTGCGCGGGCGCCGCGTACCGGGTCCTCCGCCAGTGCGTCGCCGACGCCCTGGCGGACGTAGAGCGTGAACCAGGGCAGTTGGGAGACCGCGAGGACACCGGCCGGCAGGACGAGGTGGCTCGCCACCTGGCCCGCCGTGACCTGTTCGCTGGCCGTGTCCGTCAGGCCGCCCGCCGGGAGGACGTCCCACTGGAGGGCGAACAGCCAGACGGCGAGCAGGGCGATCCAGAAGACCGGGGCCGCCTCAAGCGTGTAGGCGAGGGAGGTGACGGCCCGGTCGAGGAGCGACCCGGGACGGCGGGCCGCGAGCACGCCGAGGACCGTGCCCACCAGCACGGCGGCGGCGAAGGCGACCGCGCACAGCAGCGAGGACCACACGAGCCGTTCGCCGATCACCTGGGCGACCGGCTGCCGCAGCACGCTGGAGTGGCCGAGGTCGCCGGTGAGCGCGGAGGTCAGCCACTGCCACCAGCGGGCGGCGAAGGGCTGGTCCGCGCCGAGGTTCTCGCGCAGCCGGTCCAGGGTCTGCTGGTCGGCGCCGAGCGCGGCGGTGCCGGCGTACGCCTTGACGGGGTCGAACGGGGAGGCGGCGGCGATCGCGAACACGGCGAAGGTGACGACGAGCAGGACGGGGACGGCGAACAGCGCCCGCCGCCCCGCCAGCCGTGCCATCGCTCCCCAGGGGAGTCGGTTCACTTCTTCGGCTGCCAGTCCTCGATGTTCCACCAGGGGCCGCTGGCGAAGCCGTGCTCGTGCGGTTCGAGCTGGGTGCTCAGGCCGTCCCAGCGGTCGGCCAGGACGTAGAGGTGGTCGATGTGGGTGAGGAAGGTGTAGCCGGGGTCCTGCACCAGGGCGCGCTGGAGCTTGTCGTAGGCGGCCGTGCGCTCCGCCGGGTTCTGGCTGCGGCGGCCGTTGTCGAGGGCGCGGTCCACGGCCGGGTTGTCGTAGCGGGCCATGTTGTTGAAGCCGTCGCCGGCGAGGGAGGAGTGCAGCAGGGTGTACAGGCCGAAGTCGGGGTCGCCGGTGCTGCCGAAGCCCGCGAGGACGGCGGTGTTCTTCATGCGCGGCTCGATGACCTCCCAGGTGGCGCTCTCCGCCTTCACCTCGATGCCGGCCTTCTTGGCGTCGGAGGCGTAGGCGAGGGCGTGGTCCTGGCGGACCTTGTCGCCGGAGGGGTAGAGGAGGGTGAAGGACGCCCGCTGTCCGTCCTTGGCGCGGATGCCGTCCCCGGCGGGCTTCCAGCCGGCCTCGTCCAGGATCCTCCTGGCCTCGCCGAGGTCCTGGGAGCGCTCGACGGCCTTGGTGAAGGCGGGGTCGTCGACGGGCAGCGGCCCGTAGGCCGGGCGGCCGGCGCCGTCGAGGATCTTGGCGACCATGGCCTCGCGGTCCACGGCGGCGTCGAGGGCCTGCCGGACGGCGCGGTCGCCCGTGACCTTGTTCGAGGTGGGGAGGGTGACGGCCCGGAAGTCGTAGGACCTGGCGTCGTACGTGCGCCTGCCGTCGTCGCCCTTGAACGTGGCGGCGAGGTTGGGCGGGAGGACCGCGCCGTCGAGGTCGCCGGAGCGCAGCCGGGTGGCGCGGACGTTGTCATCGGCGATGACCGCCATGGTGAAGGCGCGCACCTTGGGCTTGCCGCCCCAGTAGCGGGGGTTGGCCTTGAAGGTGAGTTTCTCGCCCTTGCTCCACTTGGAGAGGACGTACGGGCCGGTGCCGACCGGCTCGGTGTTGAAGGCGCCGGTGTCGGGGTCCTGCTCGCCGGCGATGTGCTCCGGGACGATGGGCAGCACGGTGCGGGCGGCGAAGGCGGCGTAGGGGTACTTGAGGGTGAAGACGACCTTGTCGTCGCCGCTCGCCCTGACCTCCTTGACGGCGTCCAGCTCGCTCTTGAAGGTGTTGTTGGTCTTGGCGTCGAGGACGGTCCGGTAGGTGTAGACGACGTCGGCGGCCGTCAGCGGCTCGCCGTCGCTGAACTCCACCCCGTCGCGCAGGGTGTAGGTGTAGGTGCGGCCGCCGTCGGCGACCTCGGGGAGCGCCGCCGCGAGGGCGGGCTTCAGCTTCAGGCCGGCGTCGCGGGCGAGCAGCCCGTCGAAGATCTTGGAGTTGCCGTCCTTGCCGTAGCCGAGCAGCGGGCTGAGGGTGTCCGGCTCGGAGGCCACCCCGATGACGACGGATCCGGACTTGGCGTCGCCCTCGCCGCCACTGCCGGGGGCCGAGCAGGCGGTGACCGCCGCGGCCAGCGCCGCCGTGGCGGCGGCTCCTCGTATCCGACGGGTCGACATATGACCTCACCCCGTTGTTGCTGTAGTCAAGTTCTTGCACAGGCCTCGCAATTAAACAGTCAAAGAGGGCCTCCGCGCACCACCGCGGTGCGGGAGGCCCAGGTCACCGGCCGGTACTCAGGGCCGGGTCAGGGTGATGTCCCGTCCGTGGACCGCGTGGAAGCTGGGCAGCGGCAGGCCGCTGAAGGTGCGCAGTTCCATCAGCGTGGCCTCGACGTGGGCCGCTCCGGGCGCGAGCGCGCCGGGCTTGGGCCGGCCCGTGTTGACCCAGCGGTGCTTCACGCCGTCGCACACGGCCCGGGTGCCGCCGATGCCGTAGCGGGTGGTGGAGACACCCTGGCTCACGGAGGAGCTGACGAAGACCGGGCCGATGGCGCTCCGGCAGCGGTAGGTGCCGGAGAGGGTGACGGTGCCGTCGGCGGTGATCCGGCCCACCGAGTCGACCGTCACGGCCTCGTACGGGGCCGCGGCGGACGCGGTGGCGGGTGCCGCGCCGGCACCGGTGAGCAGGAGCAGCGCGGCACCGGCCGTCGCGCCGAGCAGGGGACGTACACGCATGGGGGGAACCTCCCGAAAGGAGTGGTTTTTTGTTCCACTCGTACCCGGCGCCCGGGGCGACGCCCGGGCCCCTCACTCCTTCGGTGGCGAGCCCGCACCGACCGTCGTGGAACGGTCCGGGGAATGTCCGGGGCGTGTCACGCTTCCTGACGAGCCGTTCCGATGAGTTCGAGTCGGGAGCATGGTCTGTACGTAAGAGTCATACGAATCCTCCGGATGGCCCTACCGACGTGGAGGTGCGCCATGTGTGCCCACCAGACCCAGTGCCCCGCGACCGACTCCTCCTCGGCGCATGTCGTCGCCGCCCACCCCGAGCAGGGCTGGAGCCTGCTGTGCGACGGGGCGGTCGTCTTCGACGACACCGGCGAGCTGCTCCCGGACGGACGTGTGGTGGAGCCGCACCGGGTGACGACGCAGGGGCTGGCCGTCGCGGCCTGAGACGGCTCTACGGCAGCACCGCGAAGCCGTCGAGTTCGACCAGCGCCTCTTCGTCCCACAGCCGGACGACCTCCACGACCGCCATGGCGGGATAGTCGCGCCCGGCCGCCTCGTGCCACAGCCGCCCCAGTTCGGGTGCGTGGGCGCGGTACGCGGCGACGTCCGTGGCGTAGACCGTGACGCGGGCGAGGTCGGAGGGTGTGCCGCCGGCCGCCTTGAGAGCGGCCAGTAGGTTCGCCAGCGCCTTCGCGAACTGTTCCGGCAGGGTCCGCCCCACCACCTTGCCGTCGGCGTCGAGGGCGGTCTGGCCCGCCAGGAACACCACCCTCGACCCGGAGGCCACGACGGCGTGCGAGAAGCCCGTCGGCGGGGACAGGTCGGGCGGGTTGACGCGCTCGGTGGTCACCGGGCCTCCTGGTGGGCGTACAACTCGGCGTACAACTCCTTGGCGATGATGCCGCGTTGCACCTCGCTGGCCCCTTCGTAGACGCGCGGGGCGCGCACCTCGCGGTAGAGGTGTTCGAGCAGGTGGCCGCGTTGCAGCGCCCGGGCGCCGTGCAGCTGGACGGCCGTGTCGACGACGTACTGCGCGGTCTCGGTGGCGAGCAGTTTCGCCATGGCGGCGCGCTGGGGCACGTCCGGAGCGCCCTCGTCATAGGCGGTCGCCGCCGCGTAGACCATCAGGCGGGCCGCCTCCGTGCGCAGGGCCATCTCGGCGACCTGGTGGGAGACGGCCTGGAGGTCGCTCAGCTTGCCGCCGAAGGCGTCCCGCCCTGCCGTGTGGGCGAGGGTCGCGTCGAGAGCGGCCCTGGCCATGCCGACCGCGAAGGCGCCGACGCTGGGGCGGAACAGGTTGAGCGTGCCCATCGCGACCCGGAAACCGCGGTCCACCTCGCCGAGCACGTCCCCGGCCGTCACCGGTACGGCGTCGAAGTCGAGCGCTCCGATGGGGTGCGGGGAGAGCATGTCGAAGCCCGTGCCGGTCAGACCCGGGCGGTCGGCGGGCACCAGGAAGGCCGTGACGCCCCGGGCCCCGGCATCGGGGACGGTCCGGGCGAAGACGGTGTAGAAGTCGGCCTCGGGGGCGTTGGAGATCCAGCACTTCTCGCCGGTGAGGCGCCAGCGAGCCGGGCCGTCCCGGTCCGCTCGCAGGGCCAGCGCCGCCGCGTCCGATCCCGCTCCCGGCTCGCTCAGCGCGAACGCCGCGACCGCCGTGCCGTCGGCCACCCGGGGGAGCCATCGGGCCCGCTGGGCCTCGGTGCCGTGGGCGTGGACCGGATGGGCGCCGAGGCCCTGGAGGGCGAGGGCGGTCTCGGCCTCCGTGCAGCCGTGGGCCAGGGACTCGCGCATCAGGCACAGCTCGAGGGCGCCGGAGGTGAAGAGCCGTCCGAGCAGGCCCAGTCGGCCCAGTTCGGCGACCAGCGCCCGGTTCACATGACCCGGTTCCCCCTTCTCGGCCAGCGGGCGGAGCCGCTCGGCGGCCAGGGTGCGCAGCTCGGCACACCAGGCGAGTTGTGCCGGTTCGAGCGAGAATGCGGTCATTGCCGGTCCCTTCTCCGCCACCCTGCTTCCCGGCTGGGCCACTCCGAGGCTATCGCGGACCGTTGACTGTCGTCACCAACACGATACGCTCCAGGGGCGAGCCCACCACGCCAAGGGGGCGAACCGTATGAATCCACGGGACACGGCGCACGTCGACACCTTCGCCGGCGACCATCTGCCGCCCCCGGACCACTGGCCCGAGCTCCGCTTCGACCTGCCGGAGCTGCGCTACCCCGAACGGCTCAACTGCGCGGAGGAACTGCTCCACGGCCCTCCCGCCGACCGGCCCGCGTTCCTCACCCCCACCGGTGAGCCATGGACCTACGGCGAGCTGCGCGCCCGGGTCGACCGCATCGCGCACCTGCTCACCGGTGACCTCGGCGTCGTCCCCGGCAACCGGGTGCTGCTGCGCGGCCCCACCACACCGTGGCTCGCCGCCTGCTGGCTGGCCGTGCTGAAGGCGGGGGCCGTGGCGGTCACGGTGCTCGCCCAGCAGCGCCCGCACGAGCTGAGCACCATGTGCGAGATCGCCCGGGTCCGGCACGCGCTGTGCGACATCCGGGCCGTCGACGACCTCGCCAAGGCCGAGATCCCGGACCTGCGGATCACGACCTACGGCGGTGACGCCCCGGACGATCTGCTCAACCGGCAGGCGCCCGGCACGCCGTACGAGGCCGTCCGGACGGCGGCCGACGACGTGGCGCTGATCGCCTTCACCTCCGGCACCACCGGCCGCCCCAAGGGCTGTATGCACTTCCACCGGGACGTGCTGGCCATCGCGGACACCTTCTCCCGGCATGTGCTCAAGCCCCGCGCCGACGACGTCTTCACCGGCAGCCCGCCGCTCGGCTTCACCTTCGGGCTGGGCGGTCTTGTGGTCTTCCCGCTGCGGGCCGGGGCGAGCGCCCTGCTGCTGGAGCAGGCGGGCCCGAAGCAGCTGCTGCCCGCCATCGCCCGGCACCGGGTCTCCGTGCTGTTCACCGCGCCGACGGCGTACCGCGCGATGCTCGACGGGCTCGACGGCCACGACGTCTCGTCCCTGCGTCGTTGCGTCTCCGCAGGCGAGAACCTGCCCGCGGCCACCTGGCGGGCCTGGCACGAACGCACGGGCGTGCGCGTCATCAACGGCATCGGCGCCACCGAGCTGCTGCACATCTTCATCTCGGCGGCCGACGAACGGATCCGGCCCGGGGCGACGGGCGTCCCCGTACCGGGCTGGCACGCGCGCGTGCAGGACACGGACGGCCGACCGGTGCCCGACGGGCAGCCCGGGCTGCTCGCCGTGCGCGGACCGGTCGGCTGCCGGTATCTCGCCGACCCGCGGCAGCGGGAGTACGTACGCGGCGGCTGGAACATCACCGGCGACACCTACGTCCGCGAACCCGACGGCTACTTCCGGTACGTCGCCCGCGCCGACGACATGATCATCTCGGCCGGGTACAACATCGCGGGACCCGAGGTCGAGGACGCGCTGCTGCGCCACCCGGACGTGCTGGAGGCGGCGGTCGTGGGACGGCCCGACGAGGCGCGCGGCCAGGTCGTGGTGGCCTACGCCGTCCTCAAGGAGGGCGCGGAACGGGACGCCGGAGCACTGCGCGACTTCGTGAAGAGCGAGCTGGCCCCGTACAAGTGCCCGCGCGAGATCGTCTTCCTCGACGCGCTGCCGCGCACCGCCACCGGCAAGCTCCAACGATTCCGGCTGCGCACCGGAGGGGTCCCGGACGGCGGCACCGAAGGCGACCAGGATTGATCCGTACGACCTAAGATGATCAACGTGTCCGACCAGCATGCACCACGGTCTCTCATCGTCACGCTCTACGGCGCGTACGGCCGCTTCGTACCGGGCCCCGTGCCGGTAGCCGAACTGATCCGGCTGCTGGCCGCGGTCGGTGTGGACGCCCCGTCCGTACGCTCCTCGGTGTCGCGGCTCAAGAGACGAGGACTGCTCGTGCCCGCCCGCACCGCTCAGGGTGCCGCCGGGTACGAACTGTCACCGGACGCCAGACAGTTGCTCGACGACGGCGACCGGCGCATCTACGCCACGGCACCGCCCGAGGACGAGGGCTGGGTGCTCGCGGTGTTCTCCGTGCCGGAGTCGGAGCGGCAGAAGCGGCACGTGCTGCGCTCCCGGCTGGCCGGCCTCGGTTTCGGCACAGCCGCTCCGGGCGTGTGGATCGCGCCCGCGCGGCTCTACGAGGAGTCCCGGCACACCCTCCAGCGGCTGCGGCTGGACGGGTACGTCGACTTCTTCCGCGGCGGGCACCTCGGCTTCGCGCCGACCGCCGAGGCCGTGACCCGCTGGTGGGACCTGGCCGCCATCGCCAAGGAGCACGAGGCGTTCCTCGACCGCCACGCGCCCGTGCTGCACGGCTGGGAGAAGCGCGAGGACACCCCGCCCGAGGAGGCCTACCGCGACTATCTGCTCGCCCTGGATTCCTGGCGCCACCTCCCCTACACCGACCCCGGCCTGCCGTCCGCGCTGCTCCCCCGGGACTGGCCCGGGGAGCGCTCGTCGGCGGTGTTCCGGGCGCTGCACGAGCGGCTGCGGGACGCGGGGGCGGAATTCGTGGGGCTGTAGATCGCGTCCCCTCGTTTGGGCCCACGGGGCCACCGGGTACTCGGCAGCGCGATGAGCACCGGACGGACGGCGGAGGCCATGGAACGGCGGGCAGGTCCGACGCGGCCGGCTCTGATCGTGGTCGACATGATCAACACGTACGACCACGAGGACGCCGAGCTGCTCGTGCCGTCCGTCGAGCGGGTCGTGCCCGTCATCGCCGAGCTGATCGGCCGGGCCCGCGAGGCGGACGTGCCGGTGATCTACGCGAACGACAACTTCGGACGGTGGCGCTCGCACCACGGAGAGCTCGTGGAGAGCGCGCTGGCCCGGCCGCACGCCGACCTGATCGAGCCGATCCGACCGGACGACGAGTCGCTGTTCGTGGTGAAGGCCCGCCATTCGGTCTTCTTCGAGACTCCGCTGTCCTACCTCCTGTGGAGCCTGGACGTCGGACACGTCGTACTGACCGGCCAGGTCACCGAGCAGTGCGTCCTCTACTCGGCCCTCGACGCGCACATCCGCCATCTGGAGGTCACGGTCCCCAGGGACGCCGTCGCCTCCATCCACCCGCATCTGGCCTCCGCCGCCCTGGAGATGATGGAGCGCAACATGGGCGCCCACATCACCGCGGCGAAGGAAACCGACTTCACACCCCCCGGTGGTTAGATACTCAGCCGCGGCTTCGGCGCGTCCGTGCGGCCCGTCTGGGGCCGGCGGCTGCCCGCGCGGTACGGGGCCGGCCAGGTGACGCCCGGGCCCGTGTAGCCCTGTTCGGCCGCCGCGTGCAGGGTCCAGTGCGGGTCGTAGAGGTGCGGGCGGGCCAGGGCGCACAGATCCGTGCGGCCTGCCAGGATCAGGGAGTTGACGTCGTCCCAGGAGGAGATCGCGCCGACCGCGATCACCGGGACGCCGGTGGCACGCCGGATACGGTCCGCGAACGGCGTCTGGTACGACCGCCCGAACTCCGGCCGCTCGTCCGCCACGACCTGCCCCGTCGACACGTCGATCGCGTCGGCGCCGTGCGCGGCGAAGGCCCGGGCGATCTCGACGGCGTCCTCGCCCGTGGTCCCGCCCTCGGCCCAGTCGGTGGCGGAGATCCGCACGGTCAGGGGCCGCTCCCCCGGCCATACGTTCCGTACGGCGTCGAACACCTCCAGCGGGAAACGGAGCCGCTTCTCAGACGAGCCGCCGTAGGCGTCGGTACGCCGGTTGGTCAGCGGGGAGAGGAAACCGGAGAGCAGGTAGCCGTGGGCGCAGTGCAGTTCGAGCAGGTCGAAACCGGACCGGGCGGCACGGGAGGCGGCTGCCGTGAACTGCTCACGGATGTCGGTGAGCTGTGCGCGGGTCAGAGCGCGCGGGGTCTGGCTGTACGGCTTGTACGGCAGTGCGGAGGCGGCCACGAGGGGCCAGTTGCCCTCGTCGAGGGGCTCGTCCATGCCCTCCCACATCAGCTTCGTGGAGCCCTTGCGGCCGCTGTGGCCGAGCTGCACGCCGATCGCGGTGCCGGGCGCCCGGTCGTGCACGAAGTCGGTGATGCGCCGCCACGCCTCGGCCTGCCGGCCGGTGTAGAGGCCGGCGCAGCCGGGCGTGATCCGGCCCTCCTCGCTGACGCACACCATCTCGGTCATCACCAGCCCGGCCCCGCCCAGCGCCCGCGCGCCCAGATGGACCAGGTGGAAGTCGCCGGGGACGCCGTCGACCGCCGAGTACATGTCCATGGGCGAGACGACGACGCGGTTGCGCAGGGTCAGTCCGCGCAGCCGGAACGGGGTGAACATCGGGGGCGTGCCGGGCGGGCAGCCGAACTCGCGCTCCACCGCCTCCGTGAAGTCCGGGTCGCGCAGCCTGAGGTTGTCGTGGGTGACGCGGCGGCTGCGGGTGAGCAGGTTGAAGGCGAACTGGCGGGGCGGCTGGTCCAGGTACAGGCCGAGGTTCTCGAACCACTCCAGGCTGGCGCGGGCCGCGCGCTGCGTGGAGGCGACGACGGGCCGCCGCTCCGCCTCGTACGCGGCCAGGGCCTCCTCCAGCGAGTCCCGCTCCTCCAGGCAGGCGGCCAGGGCCAGGGCGTCCTCGACGGCGAGCTTGGTGCCGGAGCCGATGGAGAAGTGGGCGGTGTGGGCGGCGTCGCCGAGCAGGACGAGGTTGCCGTGCGACCAGCGGTCGTTGACGACCGTACGGAAGGTCGTCCATGCCGAGCTGTTGGACCGCAGGGGGCGGCCGCGGAGTGCTTCCGCGAAGATCTTGCCGCAGCGTTCGGTCGACTCGGTCTCGTCGAGCTCGTCGAAACCGGCCCGCTGCCAGACCTCCTCGCGCATCTCGATGATCACGGTGGAGGAGTCGGGGGCATAGGGGTAGCCGTGCAGCTGCATCACGCCGTGTTCGGTCTCGGCGATGTCGAAGCGGAAGGAGTCGAAGGGGAAGTCGGCGGCGAGCCAGATGTAACGGCAGTGGTGTGCCGTCACATGGGGGCGGAAGACGTCCGCGTACGTCTCGCGGGTGGTGCTGTGGATGCCGTCCGCCGCGATGACCAGGTCGTGGGTCTGCGGGAGGTCTTTCGGGGCCTCGGTGTGGAAGCGGAGGGCCACGCCGAGGTCGCGGCAGCGGGTGTGGAGGATTTCGAGGAGCCGTTTGCGGCCGAGGGCGGCGAAGCCGTGGCCTCCGGAGGTGTGGCGGGTGTTGCGGTGGGTGATGTCGATGTCGTCCCAGCGGATGAAGTCTCTTTGGAGGGCCTCGTAGACCTGGGGGTCCGCGTGTTCTATGCCGCCGAGGGTTTCGTCGGAGAGGACGACTCCGAAGCCGAAGGTGTCGTCGGGGGCGTTGCGTTCCCAGACGGTGATGTCTCGGGACGGGTCGAGGCGTTTCAGCAGGGCCGCGGCGTAGAGGCCGCCGGGGCCGCCGCCGATGATCGCCACGCGTAGGGGGTGGCTGTTGTCGTGGTGCGACTGCGGGTGCGTTGTGGCTTGTCGCGCAGTTCCCCGCGCCCCTGAGGGGGTCGCACTCACCGTCCGCTCCATTTCGGGGGGCGCTTCTCTGTGAAGGCCGCGTGGAACTCTGCGTAGTCCTCGCCTGTCATCAGGAGGGCCTGGGTCGAGGCGTCGAGTTCGACCGATGCCGCCAGGGGCATGTCCAGCTCTGCCGTGAGGAGGGCCTTGGTCTGGGCGAAGGCCAGGGCCGGGCCGTCGGCCAGGCGGTGGGCCAGTTGGTGGGCTGCCTCGTCGGCGGCGCCCTCCTCCGTCAGTTCGCTGATCAGGCCGATGCGCTCGGCCTCGGGGGCCCGGACCGGGTCGCCCAGCATCAGCAGGCGCGTCGCGTGGCCCAGGCCCACGACCCTGGGCAGGAGGTAGGCCGCGCCCATGTCGCCGCCGGAGAGGCCGACCCGGGTGAAGAGGAACGCGAAGCGGGCCGTGGGGTCGGCGACGCGGAAGTCCGCTGCCAGGGCGAGCACCGCTCCGGCGCCCGCCGCCACGCCGTGCACCGCCGCGATCACCGGGAAGGGGCACTCCCGGACGGCGCGCACCACCTGGCCGGTCATGCGGTTGAAGTCCAGGAGTCGGGCGGTGTCCATGCCGAGGGTGGCGCCGATGATCTCGTCGACGTCGCCGCCGGAGCAGAAGCCGCGCCCCTCGCCGGCCAGCACCAGGGCCCGTACGGACCGCTCCCGGGACAGCTCGGCGAGCAGGTCGCGCAGGTCGGCGTAGGCGCCGAAGGTGAGCGCGTTGAGCTTCTCGGGGCGGGCCAGGGTGACGGTGGCGACGCCGTCGGTGAGGTCGACGCGCAGGTGCTCCCAGCGGGGGGTGCGGGCGGCGGAGCCGGTGAAGGGACTCATGACGTGCGGCCTCCTCGGGCGGGCACTGTCTCACTGAGCTCTACCCCACGAAGCTATCACTCATCCGTGACTGTCGTCATGAGTGCGCGATAGACCGTCCGGGTAGGACTTCTGTGTGGATCCGGGGTGACTCGGCCCGGTCACATCCGTCACAGATCATCCACACCGGCGTAACGGCGGGAGCAGCGGCGCGCGGCACCGCGTTCACCTGGGTAAGCCGTCCGGCAAGGGGGCGAAGACGCCCCCCGACGGTGGCCCCTCGGACGCCTCTGAAGAGCGGCGCCGTACCATTCATCAGGTTGAAAGCAGGATGTCCTGCTCCATGAACGGACCCGCCTTGTACGAACTCCCCTCAGCCCCCGCCTCCTGGCGCATCGCGCTGCCGCACACCGTCGCGGCGGTGCCCGTGGCCCGTGCCCTGGTCCGTACGGCGCTGGCCGAGCTGGAGTACGGGGCCGACTGCGACACGGCGGAGCTGCTCACGGCGGAGCTGGTGGCCAACGCGGTGGAGCACACCACCGGCGAGGCTCCGATAGAGCTGGTGGTGGAGCTGATGCCGTCGGGATGTCAGGTCGAGGTGCACGACACCGACCCCGCCCCGCCCGGCGACCTCACCCGCCCGGCCGGCGGGCCGCCCGACCCCTGGCAGGAGCACGGGCGGGGGCTGCTGCTGATCCGCGCCCTGAGCTCGTCGTGCGGGCACCGGCCGACCGAGTCCGGCAAGGCCGTGTGGTTCAGGCTGCCCGCGGTGCCGGCTCAGCGGCGCCCGTCGGCCTAGGACCTGTTCACGCCAGGGTCGCCACCAGGACCGCCTTGATGGTGTGCATCCGGTTCTCCGCCTCGTCGAAGACCACCGAGTGGGCCGACTCGAAGACCTCGTCGGAGACCTCGAGGTGGGCCAGGCCGTGCGACGCGTGGAGCTCGCGCCCGACCTTGGTGCCCAGGTCGTGGAAGGCGGGCAGGCAGTGCAGGAACTTCACGTCCGGGTTGCCGGTGGCGCGCAGGACGTCCATGGTCACGGCGTACGGACCAAGGGCGGTGATGCGCTCGTCCCAGACCTCCTTCGGCTCGCCCATGGAGACCCAGACGTCCGTGGCGACGAAGTCGGCGCCACGGACGCCGTCGTCCAGGGTCTCGGTGAGCGTGATCCGAGCGCCGCTGCTCTCGGCGAGCGCACGGGCCCGCTCGACGACCTCCTCGGCCGGCCAGTAGGCCTTCGGCGCGACCAGACGCACATCCATGCCGAGCAGGGCGCCGGTGACCAGGTAGGAGTTGCCCATGTTGAAGCGGGCGTCACCCAGGTAGGCGAAGGTCGTCTCGGTCAGCGGCTTGGCGCAGTGCTCGGTCATGGTCAGCACGTCGGCCAGCATCTGGGTGGGGTGCCAGTCGTCGGTGAGCCCGTTGAAGACGGGCACACCGGCGTACGCCGCCAGCTCCTCGACCTTCTGGTGGCTGTCGCCCCGATACTCGATCCCGTCGTACATCCGGCCCAGCACCCGCGCGGTGTCCCTGACCGACTCCTTGTGACCGATCTGCGAGCCGGACGGGTCGAGGTACGTGGTCGAGGCGCCCTGGTCGGCGGCCGCGACCTCGAAGGCGCAGCGGGTGCGGGTGGAGGTCTTCTCGAAGATCAGCGCGATGTTCCGGCCCCGCAGGTACTGGGTCTCGGTCCCGGCCTTCTTGGCGGCCTTCAGCTCTGCGGCCAGCTCGACCAGACCGCGGAACTCATCCTCGGTGAAGTCCAGCTCCTTGAGGAAGTGGCGGCCGGCGAGGGCGCTCGGGGCTGTCGCCATGGGGGCGCTCCAGGGATACGGGGACACAGACTCCTGGAATACTATACGAAGCTCAGCATGCCTATACGGGCTCCCTTTCGACCGGGCAGCTCATACAGCGCGGCCCGCCCCTCCCCCGGCCCAGCTCGCTGCCCGGGATCTCTATCACCTCGATGCCCTGCTTGCGCAGATGAGTGTTGGTGGTGGCGTTCCGCTCGTAGGCGACCACGACGCCCGGTTCGACGGCCAGGACGTTGCAGCCGTCGTCCCACTGCTCGCGCTCGGCGGCGTGCACGTCCTGGGTGGCGGTCAGCACCCGGATCTCGTTCAGGCCGAGCGCGGCGGCGATCGCGCGGTGCATGTGCTCCGCCGGATGGTCGGTGACCTTCAGCTCCTTCTCGCCGACCCCCGGCTCGATGGTGTACGAGCGGAGCATGCCGAGGCCCGCGTACTGGGTGAAGGTGTCGCCGTCGACCATCGTCATCACGGTGTCGAGGTGCATGAAGGCGCGCCGCTTGGGCATGTCGAGCGCCACGATCGTCTCGGCGGAACCGGCGGCGAACAGCTTGTGCGCGAGCATCTCGACGGCCTGCGGTGTGGTGCGCTCGCTCATGCCGATGAGGACGGCCCCGTTGCCGATGACCAGTACGTCCCCGCCCTCGATGGTCGAGGGGTAGTCGGCCTGTCCCTCGGACCACACGTGGAAGGCCTCGTCCCGGAACAGCGGGTGATGCCGGTAGATCGCCTCGAAGTGCACGGTCTCGCGCTGCCGGGCGGGCCAGCGCATGGCGTTGATGGAGACGCCGTCGTAGATCCAGGCGGAGGTGTCGCGGGTGAAGAGGTGGTTGGGCAGGGGGTAGAGCAGGAAGTCGTCCAGGTCCATGACGTGGAAGCGCACGGAGGTCGGCTCCGGGTGCCCGTCCAGGAACTCGCGCTTCGTCATGCCGCCGACCAGGAGTTCGGCCAGTTCCCGCGCCGGCAGGTTCTCGAAGGCGGCTCTGAGGTGGTCGGTGGCCAGGGGGCCGTACTCCTTCTCGTCGAAGACCCGGTCCAGGACGAGGGTTCGGGCCGCCGGGACCTGAAGCGTCTCGGCCAGGAGGTCACCGAAGAGGTGGACGGCGACGCCCCGGTCGCGCAGCACATCGGCGAACCCGTCGTGCTCGGCGCGGGCCCTGCGCACCCACAGCACATCGTCGAAGAGCAGCGAGGTCTTGTTGCTCGGGGTGAGCCTTTTGAGCTCGAGATCGGGCCGGTGCAGGATGACGCGGCGCAGCCGCCCGGCCTCGGAGTGGACGTGGTATGCCATGCCTCCATCCTGACCATCGGGGCGCCCGTTGACGCGCTGCTCGCGCGTTTCCGCGCACTCTTGTTTGCGTCGGCGTGACGACAACCGGGGCGGTCATCCGCTGGGCAGCGGCTGGAGCAGTTCCGGCCGGGCCAGCATCCGCCGGGTGGTCCGCCCCGGGTCGAGCACGGCACGGGCGACGATCCAGCCGGCCAGGGCGTGCGGTTCGGCGGGGTCGGTGGCGAGCTGGCCGGCGTACCGGGCGAGCGCGGCGGCGGCGTCCCCGGCGGCCAGCTGCTCGTCGGCGGTGCGCGGGGCGACGGGGCGGGCGGCGAAGGCGTGGGTGCGGACGTCGGGCCAGGAGGTGCGGTCGGGGCGGAAGCGGGGGCCTCCCGCTCCGGAGGAGGGCGGGGCGACATTGCGCAGGCGCCACTCGGTGCGGTGCAGGGCGGCGGCCGTCCTGGCGCGGGTCAGCGCGGCGTACGGGACCGGCTCGCGCAGCCACCCGTCGAGCGTACGGGCGAGACCCGACACGAGGGCCCGGCCCTGCGGGGTGAGTCGCCCCTCCACCAGCAGGGTGCGTACGACGAGCCGGCTCTGCAGACGGCGCAGCGCGAAGTGGTACCCGGCCGTGTCGGCCGCCTCGTCGTCCCGCGCCACGGCCATCCGGTCCCGCCAGAAGCCCGCGACACCGGTGAAGGCGTACGCCCCGTGCAGCAGACCGGTGAGATGCCGCGGGTCGGGCCGCCAGGGGGCGTAGTAGCGCTCCTCCCGGTCGTCTTCGAGCAGCGGGAACAGGTGCAGGAGGGCGGCCAGTTTGCTGTGCTGGAACTCGTGGACGAGGGTCTCGGCGAGCGCCAGGGCGGATGACGGACGGGCGATCACCATGGCCCCGAAGGCGTCACCGCTGGAGGCGGACACCAGGACGGTGGGCGGCGCGGGCGGCAGTGTGCCGGTACGCCCCCAGGGCACCACGGCCCGTATCGCGCCGGGGTCGAACCGGCCCGGCCCGTCGCCGCCCGGCGTGGCGAGCAGCGCGACGGCCTCCTCGAACAGCCGCTGCCAGGCCTCGGCTTCGCCGGCGTCGAGCCGGGCGGGCGGCAAGGGGTCGTCCAGGTCGCGGTAGGGGTCGAGGTCTTCGAGGGGGATGGCGACGGTTCCGGCGGGGGTGGGGTGGGTGAGGGTGCGCAGGGGGAGCCAGCCAGGGGTGGTGTCGGGCACCGTCGGTGCCGGCAGGGGTTGCGTCGCAGGGCTGATCGTCACGGCGACGGTGCCGCCGTCTCGACCCGGACCGGACAGTGTCAGCTCGCCCCCGCTCGTACGGGCGCCGGCGACCGTCAATCCGTCTTCCGCTCCGGTGAGCCGGGCCAGTCCCAGCCCCGGCAGCGGCAGTCCGCCGTCGGTGAGGGCCACCCTGAGGTCCGCCCCCGTACCCGCGTGCAGCGACGCCGCGACGGCCAGGGCGCACAGGTGCCCTGCCTCCGCCCACAGCGGCGGGCCCGACGCGGTGCCGTGCAGCCGGCGCAGCACATGGGCGAGCCAGCCGCCGGTCGCCGGGGCGAGCAGCAGCCGGTCGACCGGCCCGGGTGCCGCGGCGGCGGCCTCCTTGAGGACGTCCCAGGCCTCGGCGGCCGGGCTCAGCGGCGTCCGCAGCGTGCCGAGCCGGTCCAGCAGGGTCCGCAGAAGCAGCAGCCGCCGTGCCCGCTCCGCCCGTTCGAGGAAGCCGACGGCCTCGGCGGAGCCCCCTCCCGCGGCCAGTTCCGCGAAGAGCCGTTCGGGCATGCGGAACGGGGCGTGGCGCGGCTCGCTGGGCATGCGGGACCTCCGGTCGGGGTGCGGGCGTACAGGCCCCGGCGGGCACACGGCATGCCCGCCCAGGGTCTGCCGTGCGGCAGGGTGCGGCTATTCGGCCCTGGCACCCCCCGGACCGTCGTTCCCGCCTCTGATACTGCCGCGGGCGCGCAGTACCTCCCCGAGCAGCCGGGCGGAGGGTCGCAGCGGGGCGACACCGTCCAGGGCGGTCAGGGGCAGCCCCGTCAGGTCGGCAAGATCCGACTCCCAGACGTCGGTACCCGCAGCGGTGGCATGCTCACGGACGGCGGCTCCGGCGTGGCACAGAGCGGGCGGCTGGTCCAAGGTGCTCCCCCTTCTCGCACGGTGGCACGCGATGCCCCGTGCCCGTCTCCTTTTCCATCATGGCCATTCCTGCCCGGGTCGAAAACCGTACGATCACGCCACTCGATCATTTCCGATCACGCGGACGCATCGCCGAGGCCTCGAAATCCCTTAACGCAGTGTCCAGTTCGGCCCTGAGGTCCGGATCGTCATCGAGGGAGACCACGGCGTCGAACAGCTCCCACAGCATCTCCGGCCGGCCCCGGGCCAGCCTGTTGAGGATGCCGACGACATCGGTGCGGGCCTTGCTGTGACGGGGCAGCGTGGCAGTGACACGCGGGTCCAACGAGGCGACCACCGTCTGCCGTTCGGCGGGATCCCTCATCAGCGGATAGGCGATGAGGGCGTCCACGGCCCGCTGCAACGGCGAGGCAGGGCGCTGCTCGGGCGGCGGTGCGGCCGGTGCCACGATCTCGGTGCGCTCGGGGCTCTGCAGCCGAATCTCCGGATACTGCAGAGTACGTCCCGCTTCCCTGAGGGCCGCGATACGTGACCGTACGGCCGGAAACAGTCCCTCCGGATCGGGCAACGCGGGCAGAACGGCGGCTCGGTCGGCCAACAGCCCGAGCAGGATCTCCGAGAACAGCCCCGTACCGCGCTCCGGGTCGTTGGCGGCGGCCCGCCCGCGCCCGGCTGCCCGCAGCAGCGTCTGCCGATGGGCGAGGTCGCGCCGCCCCACCGGCAGGGCGTCCGGCGGCAGTTGTTCCCGGAAGGCCAGGTCCTCCTCGAAGGTCTCGCAGGCGTCCACGATCCACAGCTGATCCCCGAAGGCAGGTACGGCGTCCCCGGCGTACCGGTCGAGCGCGGAGTCCAGGTCGATGCCGAGCTTGTCGGCGGTGGTGGCGTCCGAGCAGAACAACCGCAGGTGCCCGGCCCGGTCGAGGACGCCGTGCCCGCCCCACCACACCCAAAGGACATCGCCCTGGGCCAGCGGCAGTTCGCGGACGAGGACACGGCGCAGGGTGGCGTGGTCGGCGGACTGGTACGGAACGCCGGGCGTGTACGGCGGCAACGGGGCGAGGTGCAGCCGGAGCTGCTCGTCCGGCACCCCGGCCGTACGCAGCAGCCGGTGAAAGGCCACGGCGTCCCGCGCCGGTCCGGGCAGATCCCAGCCGGACCCGGCGTCGTACCGCTCGACACCGACGATCAGCGCATGCACCCGGGCGGGGTTCACGGCAGCCGGTCCACGATGTGGCGGTAGACCTCGGGATTCGTCCAGTAGGCGCTGTGCGAGGCCGGGAAAGGCTGACGGCTGTCGACCGCCACGTCCGTGACACGTCCGGGGAAGAGGCCCGCGCCGAGATAGGAGAGCAGGTCGCGGGGGTCGTACAGGTTCAGCCAGTGCGGTACGTGCGACGGCAGGCAGGCGGGGTGTTCGAGGGAGGGCAGGGACCCTGACTCGTAGAGGAACGGACCCTGGGATCCCGCCGTCACCAGGAGCCGGACCTGCGGCAGCGGGGCGGAGATCAGGGTGTCCAGGGCGATGATGCCGCCCAGGCTGTGGCCGACGAGGGTGACGGGCGGTTCGAGGCCCGTGACCAGGTGACGCAGCTCGGCTCGGACCGCCTCGCCGCGGCTGAGGTAGCGCAGGATGTCACCAGCGGCGGGGTGGGCGGCCTCGGTGAGGGCGCGGCGACGGCGCACGACGGCACGGGATGCCGCCGAACCCGCGACCCGCAGCACCAGGGAGCGCACCCCGCGTTCCGTTCCCCGGGGCTGTGCACCGAGTGCCACGGCAAGCGTGTCGGCGACGGCGTCGCGGCTGTCGCCGACCGGTACCAACGGGGCGTCGGAGTCCAGGGCATCGGCGATGACCCGGGCCGTGAGACTGCGTCCGGCGAGGGTCGCGAGGTCGTCGGGGGCGAGGGCAACGGCGGCGGGAGCGAGGAGCGGATGGGCGGCCAGATCGGTGGCGGCGCGGGCCAGCCCCGGACCCAGCTCGGCGGCGGGAGTGTCGCCCCGGGCCGCGAGGGCGGTGAGCCCCGCCCGTATCACCTGGTCGGGGGGCAGGGAACCGGGCGGACGCTCGTTGACCTGCGGCGCACCGGCCGCGGCGAGCACGAGCTCGGCGTACGGGTCGGCGTAGAGGGCGGCCCACGCGGCGGCCGACGCGTCGTCGGGGTCGCCCTCGGACAGGCCCCGGGACGTGCCGCCCGGCCCGGCGGGAAGGCTGGCCCCGCCCGCCGCGAGCGTGGCGCCGTGCGTGCCGCCCCAGTAGTACGGCACGATGCGTAGTCCGTCGCGCAGGGCGGTCAGTCCGGCCGCCACGCGCCCCGCAAGCTTCGAGAAGCCTGGTTCGCGCACCCCTGTTCCATGGATGAAGACGACCGTCGCCATGTGCCCCCCGTGACACCGGTACAGAGTTGTGTACGACTGCCGTTAAGCCGTCAAGTTACCAGTATCATAAGGAGGTTGGGGGTCGAGCACACGTGCGAGGACCCGCCGGCGGCCGAACCACCGGCCATGACAACTGGACACAGGGGGACGCATGAGCGCTGACGCGGTGGTCACGCATTTCCTGTTCGCCTCGGCTTTGATCCTGGCGGTCGGCCATGGCGCCGGCTGGGTGGCCCAGCGGCTGAAGCAGCCGTACATCGTGGGGCAGCTGACAGCGGGCATCGCCCTGGGTCCTTCGTTGCTCGGCAGTACGGCGCCGGATGCCTACCGGATGCTGTTCCCCCAGGAGATCGGCACGGCGCTGACCGGGCTCGCGCAGTTCGCCCTGGTGGTCTTCCTGTTCGCGGTGGGGTACGAGCTGGATCTGAAGATCCTGGGCGACCGGGCGCGCACGGTCGTGACGGTGGCGCTGGCGGCGTTCGTGGTCCCGATGGTCGTGGGCAGCGGCTGTGCGCTGCTGTTCCGGGAGCAGTTGCGGGCCCTGGACATGCCCCCGCTCACCACCGGCATGGTGCTGTTCGCCGGCGTCGCCCTGTCCATAACGGCCGTACCGGTACTGACGGCCATCGTGCGGGAGAACAACCTGGCCGACACGGTGCCGGGCGTCCTCGCGGTGTCCGCGGCCGGGCTGCTCGATGTGATCGGGTGGACGGTGCTGGCCGGGACGATGCTGGACAGCGACAGCGGTGAGCACGGCCTGGGCTGGCAGTGGCGGGCCCTCATCGCGGCCGGTTTCGCCGTGCTGATGCTGGTGGCCGCCCGGCCCGTGCTGCGCAGGCTGCTGTGGCGGACCCGGATGGAGCCGTCCCTGCGGCTGGCGCTGCTCATCGGCTTCGCCTGTGCGTCGGCGTCCGTGACGCAGTTCCTCGGGCTGCACGCCATCTGCGGTGCGCTGCTCGCGGGGATCGTCTGCCCGCGCGAGCAAGGCGGCACCCTCGATCCTGATCTGCTGCGGCCGCTGCATGTCGTCAGCTCGCTGCTGGTGCCCTACTTCTTCGTCTTCTCCGGGCAGTCGGTCACCCTCAACAGCATGAACGCCACCGGGTGGATCACGCTGCTGGTGGTGACGGTGCTGGCGGTGACCACGAAGGTCGGCAGCGGCGTGGTGGCAGCGCGGATGGGCGGTCTCGACCGTGACGACGCGCGGACCGTCGGTGTGCTGCTGAGCGCCCGCGGCCTCACGGAGCTGATCGCCCTGAACGCCGGTTTCCAGGCGGGTCTGGTGAGCAAGCCCCTCTACACGGTGCTGGTCTTCATGGCCCTGGCGACGACACTGCTCACCCAGCCCCTGCTGATCCTGGTCCGCCGCCTGTCGGAGCACGAGCCGACACGCGCCCCGGGCCACGCCGAGGTCGTGGCCGTGCACCTGCCCCGCCCGGACCACTCCGCGAACGCCCCGGTGCCTCCGCATCCCTCGGACGGCGCACCCACCACGCCGGTGGCGGACGCGACCTGACCGGTCCGGGGTGGCACACGGGTGCCACCCCGGCCGAACCGGCCGCTACATCGGCATCGGAGCCATGTCGCACTCGATGCGGCGGCGCTGGCGGGCCGCCGCGAGCCAGGGGTGATCGGCGCGGACCACCCGCGCGAAGCCCTCCACCGCCTTGCGCTGGAGTTCGTCCGCCTCGGGCCCGCGGCCCAGACCCCGCAGGTCGAGGGCGAGGTTCGCCATCACGGACAGCGTCAGGGGGTGCTCCTCCCCCGCGACCTCGGCGAGCACCGGCAGATTGGCCTCGTCGATCTCGCACGCCCGGTCGAAGTCGAGACGGGCGTACGCCGTGTTGGCCTGGCCGATGGCCACGGTCAGGGTGGTGACGTGGCGGGCTCCCACCGAGTCGGCCAGTCTGCGGGCCGCGTCGTCCTCCTGCTCCTGCGCTGCGTCGATGGCCCCGAGCGCCCGCAGGGTGGCGGCCAGATTGGCCCGGGCCAGCAGGGTGTACGCGTGGTTCTCACCGAGGCGCTGCTCGAACCGCCGTACCGTCACCTCCGCGAGCTGGCGGGAACCTTCGAAGTCCCCGGCCAGGCGCATGTCGACGAACACGTTGGTCGCGGTCGACATCGAGTCGAAGTGGTCGGGCCCGTAGCGGGCGACGAAGCGCCGCAGCGTCTCCTCGGAGAGCTTGGCGGCCTCGGTGAGCGCCCCGTCGCGGCGCCGGCACACGGCGAGGTTGCGGGCAATGCGCAGGGTGAGCGGGTGCTCGTCGCCGAGTGCCGTGCGGGCCCGGCGGTAAGCGTCCTCCTGGAAGTCGCGGCCGCCGGGATAGTCGCCACCCTCACGCATGTCGATGGAGAGCGCGTTGAGGGTGTTGAGGGCGAAGAAGCTGGCAGGGCCGAACAGCAGCTCGCGCTGCCGGGCGTTCTCCTGGTCCATCGGCAGCGCCTCGCGGAAGCGGCCGCACAGCCGCAGGGCGACGCCGTAGGTGTGGGTGGCGCGCAGCGTGGCCGGGTCGTCGGCGCCGAACAGGGACCGGGCCAGCTCGGTGGCCTCCTCGGTCAGTTGCCGGGCCTCCTCGAAGCGGCCCTGGTAGTTGTGGGCGTCGGCCATCTCGCACAGGGAGTCGATCAGGTCTTCGGGGTAGCCCTCGAGGCGGCGGGAGACCTCCAGCGCCTTCTCGGTGAGCGGGATGGACTCGGGGACCTGTCCGATCTGGCGCAGCAGGAACGCGAACGTCTTCGTCATCCGCAGGACGTGCACGTCCTCCTCGCCGGAGGCGGCGAGCCAGGCGCTCCAGGCCTGCCGGGCGAAGTCGGCGGCGCCTTCGTGGTCGCCCCAGAAGTACAGGAACCACACCGTGTCGTACACGAGATCGCGCACGTAGGTGTCGCTGCTGGTCA
Organism: Streptomyces sp. NPDC055506; assembly: GCF_053643595.1. Lineage (NCBI taxonomy): Bacteria > Bacillati > Actinomycetota > Actinomycetes > Kitasatosporales > Streptomycetaceae > Streptomyces > Streptomyces sp. NPDC055506. The sequence continues at coordinate 108,035 of NZ_JBSHKH010000003.1, forward strand.
CCGCCTGGGATGTGAGGATGTGCGGGAGCAGCGCCTGGTAGGCGCGCCATTCCAGGGACGAGCCGTAGGGGCCGGGCTTGGCGGCCGAGAGGAGCTGGTGGGCGGCGTCCCGCATCCCTTCGCGCTGCTGGCGGCTGAGCTTGGCCAGGAGCACGGTCTGGAGGAGGCGGTGCATCTGGAGGGTGTCGGACCGCGGGTCGACCTTGACCAGGGAGAACTGGCTGAGGTCGCGGACGGCGCGGTTCAGTTTGATCGACTCGCGCAGCAGGGGGTCGATCTCGGGGGTGATGCTGACGCCCCGGCTGCCGCGCAGCATGGACCGCGGGATGGGCTCGGGGGCCATGCTGGCGCAGATGTCCAGCAGCTGCCGGGCGCCGGGGTTGTTCTCCTTGATCCGCTCCAGCGAGATGTCCCAGGCGGCGGCGACGGAGACGGGGTAGTCGGGGTTCGGGTCGAGTTCGAGGATCTCCGGGCTGCGCTGGGCGAGCAGGTCGAGGTACTCGTCGACCTGCATGCCCGTGACGGCACGCCAGGAGCCCGCCTGCTCCACGGCGAGCGGCAGATCGCCCAGGGCCTCGGCGAGCCGGTCGGCGTCCTCGGTGGTCAGGTCGGGCGAGCGCTTCTGAAGCAGCTCGACCGACTCCTGCCGCTCGAAGACGTTCACCGGCAGCGGGGTGGCGACCCTCTCCCAGGCGCGGTTCCGGGAGGTGACGATGACCTTTCCGGGGCCGTTGGTGGGGAAGTACTGGCGCACGGCCTCGACGTCCTCGGCGTTGTCGAAGACGAGCAGCCAGTTGTCGTAGGGCGCTCCACTGCGCAGCGCTTCGAGCACGGCGGGCACGGCGGTGTTGGCGGCGGGGGCGCCCAGGCTGTCCTGGCCGGTCGGGGCGACGCCCAGCTGGGCCGCGAGCTGGGCCAGCGCGGCCAGGATGAGGCTCTCCCGCTCGGCAGGGATCCAGCAGATCACCTTGTAGTCGTGCTGGTGGGTGTAGATGTACTCCAGCGCCAGCTGGGATTTTCCGACACCGCCGAGGCCGTGCAGCGCGTGCGGCAGCACCGCCGCCGTGTCCTGAGCCCCCAGCTGCTCCTCCACGGCACTCAGCAGCGCCTGCCGGCCGACGAACGACGTGTTACGCAGAGGTACGTTCACCAGGAGTGCGGCGGGCGTTCCGGTCGTGGTGCTCGGCATGGGGAGCTCAGCCTCCGAGGGTTCTTGTGGGACGGCGTCGGATACCAGGGGTGGCACGGGTGGTTCTCCAGCTTCTTGGGGGGCGTTCGACGGTGGCAGACTTCCCGTTCCGTCGGACAATCCCCCAGGAGCCGCGCGGTTCACCTCAGAAGTTGCAGCTCCGGGCATTCCCGGACTCACTCGTTCGGCGTCACCGGGCCCGCGGGCCCTGGTCAGACCGGGCTCGATACGGCGGGCCCGCTCGGAGTACGGCCCCGAGAGCGCGCGCATCACGGCCAGCTCGCTGCGCGCCCAGCTCCGCTCGGACGGGTCGGGCAGCGTGGTGCCCATCGGGTCGCGCAGGGCGGCGCGCAGCGCGAGGCCCCGGGCGCCCGCGGCGGGCAGCTCGCCCACCACGCTGACGGTGTGGGCGAGTTGGCTGCGGGTGGTGGTGGCGAGCAGTTCCTCGCGGACTCCGTCGGCGAACTCGGGGTGCCCCTCGCCGCCGCTGTCCCAGTCGATCAGCCCGCCCATCAGGATCTCGGCGAGGTGGTCCGGGCCGGTCTCCGGCATGGTGCGCCGCCGCAGCTGTTCCACGAGGTCGAAGTCGAAGGGAATGGCTGCGAGTTGGGTGGCGAGCCGACGCGCGGCGGGGGTGGCGAGCGTGAAGAATCGGCGTACGGCGGCTTTGGCGGCGCGCGGGAAGCGGGGGGCGCGCAGGCCGGGCGCGGGCGATCCCTTGCTGAGGGTGCCGGCCAGGACGACGGGCAGGGCGCGGCGCACTCCGCGTTCCCCGGTGACGAGGTCGGCCCAGGCCGCGAGGGAGCCGGGCTTCAGGGAGAGCACGGGGACGGGCACGGAGCCGTCGCCCGCGTCGGGCAGCGGTCGCAGGGGGTCGGGGCCGCCGGGCGGCGCCCAGTGTTCGAGTCCGTCGTTGGCGGCGCCGAATCCGCCGGCCTCCAGAACGGCCGGATACGGGTAGAGGGAGGCGCGGTGGCGCAGATGCGGCGGGAGCAGGTGCACCAGGGCCGTGGGGCCGGCGTGGGCGAGCCGGGCGAGCAGGTCGTCGGCGGCGGGAGAGGCCCAGCCGTGGGCGAGCCCGTCGGTGACCACGAGGAAGACGCGGTCGCCGCGTCCGTCGAGGAGTTCGGCGGGGTCTGCGGCGGCCCGGCCGGCGCTCCAGCGCAGGGTGGCGGTCCCGGTGCGCGGCACGTTCACCCGGACCGTTCGCACGGCCCGGAAGGCGCCGCTGTGCTCGGCGGCCTGGGCGAGACGGGCGGTGGACTCGTCCCAGATGCGCAGGGTGGGCGCGTCGTCGACCAGCAGGACCAGGTCGAAGGCGGCCGTCCGGGCGGGACGCAGGAACGGCATCCACATGCCGTCGATGATCCCCTGCTCGGCCGTGGTCTCCTCGTCGAGCTCGAGCGTGTCGCGGGACGGCACGCGGCGGGCCAGCTGGTGCAGGGCACGGGCGAACCGGGCGGTGGTGCGGCCCGGGGCCTGCTGCGGGGGGTCGTCGGCCGGCAGCAGCGGCTGCCCGAGGCGCAGGGTGAAACGGCCGTCGGCGTCGGGTAACAGGCGGGCCGGGGCAGCCCGTCCCGCGGGCCGGACGGGAGCACCCCCTGGCTGCGGTCTGTCGGTGGGGTCCGTGAGAGGGGGCGGGGCGCCGGGCCCGGGGAGCGGCTGAGGCGGGCGCGCTGCGCCGGGGGCGGTGTCGGCGGGACGGGGCCGGCCGGCCGGCGGCGTGTCCGGCTGGTCCATGTCGTCTGCTTCCCGCGGGTGTACGGGAGGCGGGGCCGGGGGTGCCGCCGTCCGGGCCCGCGCAGGTTCCGGGCCGGAAGCGGCCGGGCCGCCGTGGCGGTTCCAGTGGGCGGCGAGCCAGACCGCGTCTGCGATGTCCTGCCAGCGCGGGACGGACTGTTCCAGGGCGACCGGGACCGTCGCTCCGTGCTCAGCCGCCTGGTCGGCGGACTCGGGCAACGCCGAAGGAGGCGACGACCCCGAAACGGGGAAACCGTCGCCGAGCCCGGATGCGTGCTCCCTGGGATAGCCCTTCAATTCAGCGGCCCTTCGCGAGGTCGCGCAGGAGCATTTCCACGAGCTTACGCCCGTCACCATCCGCCTGGAAACCACCCGCGGTCGTCATCTGGACAGCGTTGAGCAACTGGTCCAGGGAGTGGGTTCCGCCGGCCTGGACCCGCTGAACGAACAGGTCGACGAGGTCTTCCGTGCCCTGCGGGCGGGTTCCGAGGTGCCCTTCGACCATGGCCAGGAGTTGCTCCCGGGTGGGCGTGCGCATCTCCAGCGGCAAGCAGCGCCGGCGGAAGGCCGCGGGGAATTCGCGTTCTCCGTTGCTGGTGATCACCACGACCGGGAACTCCCGGCACTCGACCCGCCCGTCGCACACCTCGGCGCGGCCCCCGGGGTCGCTGGTGTGGACACGCGCGCTGTCCGCGGCGTCGCGTACCAGCTCGGGGACGTCATAGCTTCCGTTCTCCAGGACGTGCAACAGGTCGTTCGGCAGGTCGATGTCGCTCTTGTCGAGCTCGTCGACGAGAAGCACACGGGGACGATCGTAGGGCAGCAGCGCGGTCCCCAGGGGGCCGAGAGTGATGAAGTCGCCCAGGACCGGGGGAAGTTGACGAGATCTTTGAGGAAGCGCGGTGTTGACGTCCGTAGCCGGGTCGGCGGTGTCGTCCGGTTCCAGGGACGCGGCGTGCCGCAGGCCGGCCCGCCAGGCGGCGATGGCCTGGGCGCGGCCCATGGCGTCGTGTGCGTAGAGGCCCTCGCGCAGGGTGGTGCGGCTGACGATGTTCCACTCCAGGACCCGGCCGAGGCCGAGTTCGCGGGAGACGAGGTAGGCGAGGGTGGACTTGCCCACACCGGGCGGGCCGGTGATCAGCAGGGGCCGGCGCAGCAGCAGCGCGGCGTTGACGACGTCGATCTCCTCCTCGCCCAGCTGCGGGGTGACGTCGCCGGGGCCCAGGCGGCGCAGCGCGGCCTGCGGGTCGGCCGCCGGCACGGGCCGGGGCGGGTCGCCCCGGAAGCGGCGCCAGGGCGGCGACGCGGGCAGTTCGGGCGGGACGGCGGGGGCGCTGCCCGTGCCGTGGAAGATCCGCCAGCCGTTCGGGACCGTCTGCTCCTGCCCGCTCATGCGGATGCCTCCTCGCTGGCGAGATCGCCTGGGTCGGTGGGCTGGAAGTCAACGGGACGTGTCGGATCGTCCCAGAAAAAGCCGATGTGCCGGCCGAGCAGCTCGCCGGGGCCCCGGCCCTCGCTCTCGGCGTTCCTGCGCAGGAGGTGGACGGCCACCGGGATCCTCGCCGGTGTGGGCGCCGCGGCGAACAGGGCGGTCACCACTTCCCGGCGCTCCTCGCGGAAGACGCCCCTGCGGTCCCAGATCGCGAGCCCCACCCCCTCCGCTATGGCGGCCTTGAGGGCCTCCAGTGCCAGGACGTCGGCGGGGGCGTCGAGCACCACCGCCGTATGTCTTGGTTCCCCGGCGAGCCCTGCCTGCCACGCGCCGAGCCGGCCGCCGTCCGGCTCGCGCCAGCCGTGCACCAGGACGCCGTGCTCGCGCAGGGTTCGCCAACGCTCCTGCCACTGGTCCCGGACCAGGGCGTCGTCCGTGCGCATCCGCTCCAGGCTGCGCAGGTGCACCCCGTACTTCAGGCTGAGCGGCAGCGGCTGCCCGTCCCCGACCCGGAAGGTCAGACCGGCCACATCGTGGTTGAGAAGGTCGTACGGAAGGACGAACTCGATGTACGGCGGTGGCTGCCGGCGTCCGTCGGGGTCGGGTTCGCGGGGCGCCGACCAGAGGCGGGCGCCCTGCCGTAACGCGCGCTGGACGGCCGTGCCGAGCTCGTCGAGCGTGGTCGTGGCGGGTTCGCCGGGCTGCGGGTCCCAGCGGCCGGGGACGGTGTTGAGCCAGGGGCGGACGACGACCTCGCCGGAGCCGTCGCGTGCCGGTTCGACGGCGACGACCAGACAGCGCGGGATGTCCGGATCGCTCTGGGTCGTGCCGCGGGCCTTCCGGCGTTCCTCCACCGGTCCGGTCAGGCCGGCGCGCCGGGCCCAGTCGTCGGCCCAGCCGGACAGGGCGGTGCGGTGCCCGGGGGTGGCGGCGAGCCGGGCGGCGTGGTCGATCAGCAGGACGGCGGGGGGCAGTCCGTCCGGCTGCACGTTCCAGTCCAGGACGTGCGCGAGGAGCTGTTCCGGGGCGAGTCCGGTGGGCAGGTCGAGGCCGTTGAGTTCCTCGACCAGGGCGTCGCGCAGCCGGGCGGCGGGGAGTTCGCCCTTGGCGAGGACGGCGCGGGCACCGGCCTCTTCGTCGCGGGTGAGGGGCCCCTGGAGGGCGGGGGGCGGGGCGGGCGCGAGCCACTGGTCGAGCAGCTGGTCGAGTTCGTCGCCCGCCAGGTCTCCTTCGAGGATCCGCACCACCTCGACCAGTACGCGTTCGCCGCCCGGCATGTTCAGCGCGGCGCGCGTCAGCAGCACCACGTCCTCGCGCAACTTGACGCCGCGCAGGTCGATCTGACGCCCCAGCAGGTCTCCCAGGACGACACCGAAGTGCAGCCGCCCCTGCGCGTCCTCCATGCAGCCCAGGCCGCACAGGGCGTTGGTCAGCCCCAGCAGCAGCCGTAAGCCGTCCGCACGCCCGGACCCGCCCTCGGGTTCGCCGAACCCCGCGTGTGTCTCCACCGACTTTCCCCCTGAGCCGGTATACCTGCCTGATCGACCAGCGAAGTTAGCACGGCAACCAGCGGTTAACCAGGGACGAATGGGACCGGAAGGGCGACGTCCGGCCAGGATCGCCCCAGGCGGGACAAGCCTGGCCGGATTCGATCGGGCCGGCCGTCGCGGCGGCCGGCCTTACGGCTCACAGCCTCGGGTCCACCGGCTCCGATTCCAGGGCCAGCACGCCGAAGACCGCCTCGTGCACCCGCCACAGCGGTTCGCCGTCGGCCAGCCGGTCCAGGGCCTCCAGACCCAGGGCGTACTCGCGGATCGCCAGGGACCGCTTGTGGTTGAGGAACCGGGAGCGCAGGCGGGCCAGGTTCTCCGGGCGGGTGTACTCGGGGCCGTAGATGATCCGCAGGTACTCGCGGCCGCGGCACTTGATGCCGGGCTGGACGAGGCGGCCCTGGGGGTCGCGGACGAGGGCGCCGATCGGCTTGACGACCATGCCCTCGCCGCCGCGGCCGGTGATCTCCAGCCACCAGTCGACTCCGGCCCGGACGGACTCGGGGTCGGCCGTGTCGACGTACAGTCGCCGGGTGGTCCGGAGCAGGCCGCTGCTGTCGTGCTCGACGAGCCGGTCGAGCAGGGCGAGCTGCTCGTCGTGCGGCAGGGCGGCGAGGCTGCGGCCCTGGACCGCGAGGATCTGGAACGGCGCCAGGCGGACACCGTCCAGGCCGTCCGTGGTCCAGCAGTAGCGGCGGTAGGCCTCGGTGAACGCGGCGGCGTCGGCGGAACGTTCGCGGGTGCGGGCCAGCAGGCCGGTCACATCCACGCCGCGCGCGGCCGCGCCCTCCAGCGCGGCCCGTGCCCCCGGGAGCACCGCGCCGGACGCGGCACCCACGGCGGCGTACTGCGACCGCAGCAGCCCGGACGCCTTCAGCGACCAGGGCATCAGCTCGGCGTCCAGCAGCAGCCAGTCGGTGGCCAGTTCGTCCCAGAGGCCTGCCGCGCCGATCGCCGTGCGCAGCCGGTCGAGGATCTCCTCGGTGAGGGTGTCGTCGTCGAGGAACGGGCGGCCGGTGCGGGTGTAGAGGGACCCGGTGGGTCCGTCCACGCCGAAGCGCGTGCGGGCCGTCTCCGCGTCCCGGCACACCAGGGCCACCGCCCGCGAACCCATGTGCTTCTCCTCGCACACGACCCGCGCGACACCGTCCGCCGCGTACTGCGCGAAGGCCTCGGCCGGGTGCTCGAGGTAGCCGTCGACCTTGCTGGTCGCCGTGGGTGCCATGGTCGGCGGGAGGTACGGCAGCAGCCGTGGGTCCACCGCGAAGCGGCTCATGACCTCGAGGGCCGCTGCCGCGTTCTCCTCGCGGATCGAGATCCGGCCCTGGTGCCGGGTCTCCACGACCCGGCGGCCCTGCACGTCGGCCAGGTCCAGCGGACGGCCGTCGTGCCCGCCGGGGGCCTCGGTGCGCAGCGGCTTCACCGGCTCGTACCAGACCTGCTCCGCCGGTACGTCGACCAGCTCGCGCTCCGGCCAGCGCAGCGCGGTGAGCTTGCCGCCGAAGACGGCGCCGGTGTCCAGGCAGATGGTGTTGTTGAGCCAGGTGGCCTCCGGGACCGGGGTGTGGCCGTAGACGACCGCCGCCCGGCCTCGGTAGTCCTCCGCCCACGGGTAGCGCACCGGCAGCCCGAACTCGTCGGTCTCCCCGGTGGTGTCGCCGTACAGGGCGTGGCTACGGACCCGGCCGGAGGTACGGCCGTGGTACTTCTCGGGCAGCCCGGCGTGGCAGACGACCAGCCGGCCGCCGTCGAGGACGTAGTGGCTGACGAGGCCGTCGAGGAACTCCCGTACCTCGGCGACGAACTCCTCGCTCTCGCCCGCCATCTGCTCGATGGTCTCGGCGAGGCCGTGGGTGTGCTGGACCTTGCGGCCGCGCAGGTGGCGGCCGTACTTGTTCTCGTGGTTGCCGGGCACGCACAGGGCATTCCCGGACTTCACCATCGTCATGACGCGGCGCAGCACGCCCGGGCTGTCGGGGCCGCGGTCGACGAGGTCGCCGACGAAGACGGCGGTGCGGCCCTCGGGGTGGACCCCGTCGGTGTAGCCCAGCTTGGCGAGCAGCGCCTCCAGTTCGGCGGCGCAGCCGTGGATGTCGCCGACGATGTCGAAGGGGCCGGTGAGGTGCGTCAGATCGTTGAAGCGCTTCTCGGTGACGATCGTGGCGTGCTCGACCTCGTCCACGCCCCGCAGGACGTGCACCTTGCGGAAACCCTCGCGCTCCAGGTGCCTGAGGGAGCGGCGCAGCTCCCGGGTGTGGCGCTGGATGACCCGGCGTGGCATGTCAGCGCGGTCGGTGCGGCCCAGGTTGCGCTCGGCGCACACCTCCTCGGGCACGTCGAGCACGATGGCTATCGGCAGGACGTCGTACTGCCTGGCCAGGTCGATCAGCTGGCGGCGGGCGTCGGGCTGCACGCTGGTCGCGTCCACGACCGTGCGGCGGCCGGCGGCGAGGCGCTTGCCCGCGATGTAGTGCAGGACGTCGAAGGCGTCCTTGGTGGCGCTCTGGTCGTTTTCGTCGTCCGAGACGAGGCCGCGGCAGAAGTCGGACGAGATGATCTCGGTGGGCTTGAAGTGCCTGCGGGCGAAGGTGGACTTGCCGGAGCCGGAGGCGCCGACGAGCACCACCAGGGAGAGGTCGGTGACGGGCAGGACCCGTCCCTCGCGTACGTCGGTCATGCCGCCTTCGCCTCCTTCGGGCTGGTCAGGGTGAACACGGCCATCTGGGTGGGCGGCCCCACCTCCGGGTCGTCGGGGCCGACGGGTACGAACTCGGCGTCGTACCCGTGTCGTTCGGCCACCGAATCCGCCCAGGCCCGGAACTCGGCACGGGTCCATTCGAAGCGGTGGTCGCCGTGCCGGACGTGGCCGGCCGGAAGGCTCTCCCAGCGGACGTTGTACTCGACGTTCGGGGTCGTCACGAGGACCGTGCGCGGGCGGGCCGAGCCGAACACGGCGTACTCCAGGGCCGGCAGCCGGGGCAGGTCGAGGTGCTCGATGACCTCGCTGAGCACGGCGGCGTCATAGCCCTTGATCCGGCGGTCGGTGTACGCGAGGGAGCCCTGGAAGAGCTTGACGCGCGCGGCCTGCCGCTCCCCCATGCGGTCCAGCTTGAGTCGCCGGGAGGCGATGGTGAGCGCCCGCATCGACACGTCCACGCCCACGATCTCGGTGAACGCCGGGTCCTTGAGCAGGGTCTGCACCAACTGGCCCTGTCCGCAGCCGAGATCCAGGATCCGGGCTGCTCCGGACGCCTTGAGCGCGGCGGTGACGGCCTCCCGGCGCTGTACGGCCAGCGGGGTCGGCCGCTCCTCGGTCTCGGTCTCCGCCCCGACCGCGTTGTCGATCTCCTCGACCTCGCTGTCGTCGGTCTCGGCCAGCCGTACCAGTTCCAGGCGCTCCGTCGCGGCACGGGTCAGCGACCAGCGGCGCGAGAGGTAGCGGCTGGTGATCAGCTTCTGCTCCGGGTGGCCGGGCAGCCAGCCCTCACCGGCGCGCAGCAGCTTGTCGACCTCGTCGGGGGCGACCCAGTAGTGCTTGGCGTCGTCCAGGACCGGGAGCAGGACGTAGAGGTGCCGCAGGGCCTCGGCGAGGGTGCGGTCCGTGGACTCCAGTTCGAGTCGGACGTAGCGGGAGTCCCCCCACTGCGGGAACTCGGTGTCCAGCGGCACGGGTTCGGCGGTGACCGTCCAGCCCAGCGGCTCGAACAGCCGCTGTACGAGCCCGGGGCCGCCGCGGGCGGGCAGCGCCGGCACCTCGATACGCAACGGCCGGGGCAGGGCGGGCAGTTCGGGCCGGGCGTTGCAGACACCCTTCATCGCGCTGGAGAAGACGCTGCTCAGCGCCACGGCGAGCAGGGAGGAGGCGGCGTAGGGGCGGTCGTTGACGTACTGCGCGAGCGCCGCGTCCGGGGCACCGCCCCGGCCCTTGCCCTTGCCGCGCCTGACCAGTGCCACGGCGTCCACCTCCAGCAGCAGCGCCGCCGTGCAGCGCTCGGCGTCCGCCTCCGGGTAGAGGACGTGGGCCGTGCCGTAGGAGGTGGAGAACGCCTGGGCCTTCTCGGGATGCTTGTGCAGCAGGAAGCCGAGATCGGTCGCGGGGCGTTCCGGGGTGCCGGTGGTGGTGATGGTCAGAAACACGGTGGATCGACCTTTGATCAGTGGTCTGAACTGCGGATCCCCTCACCGTACAGAGCGAACTTCGGCAGCATCCGGGAATTTTCGCTAGCCTCCGGTCGACCGGGCGTTCGAGGAGGATGTGCGACTGTGAGCACCATCGACACCAGCAAGCCCCATTCGGCGCGGATGTACGACTACTTCCTGGGCGGGAAGGACAACTATCCGGTCGACGTGGCGGCTGCCGAGCAGGTGACCTCGCACTTCCCCGCGGTGAGCGCGATGGCGCGGACCAATCGCGCCTTCATGCACCGTGCTTCCCGGTTGCTGGCCGAGCGGGGCATGCGCCAGTTCCTCGACATCGGGACCGGCATCCCGACCGAGCCGAACCTCCACCAGATCGTCCAGGGGGTCGCCCCGGAGGCCCGCGTGGTCTACGCGGACAACGACCCGATCGTCCTGCGGCACGCCGAGGCCCTGCTGCACAGCGCGCCGGAGGGGAGGACCGCCTATGTCCAGGCCGATGTCCGGGACCCCGGAAAGATCATCGCGACGGCCCGGGAGACCCTCGACTTCAGCCGGCCGATCGCCCTCTCCCTGGTGGCACTCCTGCACCTGGTGGGCGACGAGGACGAGCCCCTCCGGCTCGTACGGGAACTCCTCGAACCGCTGGCCCCCGGAAGCCACTTGACGCTTTCCCACGCGACCGGCGACTTCGACCCGGAGACCTGGGAGCGGGTCGTCGAGGTGTACCGCAAGGGCGGCACGGCGGCACAGGTGCGCAGCCTCGGAGAGTTCTCGGAGTTCTTCACGGGCCTCGAGCTGGTGGACCCCGGTGTGGTCCTGGCCGCGCGCTGGCACCCCGAGCTGGGCGAACCACGCGAAGGCGACGACGGGGCCGAGGAGATCCCCCTCGGCGAGGAGATCCCCCTCTACGTGGCGGTCGCCCGCAAGCTGTGACGGAGGCCCGGCGGATCGCGCTCCTCGTCCCGATCCGCCGGACGGCCGACGTGCCGTGCCGGCCTTACGACAGCTGCGACTGCACCTGCGAGGAGATCAGCTCCAGGTGGTCGAGGTCGTCCAGGTCGAGGATCTGGAGGTAGATCCGCCGGGCGCCGATCTCGGCGTAGCGGCCGATCTTGTCGACGACCTCGGACGGGGAGCCTGCCAGGCCGTTGAGCTTCAGTTCGTCGGGCTCGCGGCCGATCGCGGCGGCCCGGCGGGCGACCTCCGCCTCATCGCGGCCGACGCAAACGACGAGGGCGTTGGAGTAGGTCAGATCGCCGGCGTCGCGGCCGGCCTTCTCGGCGGCGGCGCGCACCCGGCCGAACTGGCGCTCGCTGTCCTCGACGGAGGCGAAGGGCATGTTGAACTCGTCGGCGTACCGCGCGGCCAGCCGCGGGGTACGGGTGGCGCCGTGGCCGCCGACGAGCACGGGGATCTTCCGCTGCGCGGGCTTGGGCAGCGCGGGAGACTCCGTCAGGTCGTAGTGGGTGCCGTGGAAGTCGAAGGTCTTGCCGGGCTCCGTCGCCCAGAGGCCGGTGACGATCTCCAGCTGCTCCTCGAGGCGGGCGAACTTCTCCTTGGGGAACGGGATGCCGTAGGCCTTGTGCTCCTCCTCGAACCAGCCGGCGCCGAGGCCGAGTTCGACGCGGCCGCCGGACATCTGGTCGACCTGCGCGACCTGGATAGCCAGCACGCCGGGCAGCCGGAAGGTGCCGGCGGTCATCAGCGTGCCGAGCCGGATCCGCTTGGTCTCACGGGCGAGCCCGGCCAGGGTCAGCCAGGCGTCGGTGGGGCCGGGCAGGCCGTCCCCTGAGCCCATGCGGAGGTAATGGTCGGAGCGGAAGAAGGCGTCGAAACCGAGGTCCTCGGTGGCCTTGGCGACGGCGAGCAACGTGTCATAGGTGGCCCCCTGCTGGGGCTCGGTGAAGATGCGGAGATCCATACGTCCATCCTGCACGCCGGGGTGCGGGGCGAGGAGGTCGGTCTCCCCTGTCCCCCCGCGCGCCCCGGTCGGGTGAAATTACGTCCATACCGCTGGCATGCGTGGCCGGGCCAGTGACCGGCCCCGGTGGTGATCGTTGGCTCGGGCGGAGCCGGAGCCCCCGGCTTCCGCACCGGCCGGCGACCGCCGGGGCGTCACCCGCGTCGGCCTCTCCGGGGGCCATGGGCCGAGGAGGCCGTCATGTCCGAAGAGACCGTGCCGCAGCAGGGCGGGACCGGGCAGCCGAAAGGGCTGTTGCAGCAGATGGAGGAGCTGATGGCGGCGTTGAACGCGGACCTGACGGCGTTGGACGCGGATCTTCAGGCCGCGGGGGATGCGGGCCGGGGGCCGGGCGAGGAGGCCGACCGGGTCGGCTGAGGGCTGAGGCGGGGGGTTCGGGCTGAGGGCGTTGCCCTAGGGGCGCGGGGAACTGCGCGAGCGACCCCCACCGGCCCGCATCCGGACGACGACCGCCTGTCCGGGATCAACGTCGGGGCAGCCGCCAGGGCTATTGCGGCGGCGCCTAGCCCGCCTCCCGCTCCGGCACCACCTGCTCGCGGTCCGCGAGTCTGCGGAGCATTTCGAGGACGCGGTCGCGGGACTCGTCCGCCGCGTCGATGGCCTCCATGCACTGCCAGTACGTGCCCTCGTCGTCCGCGGCGCAAGCGAGGCCGACGAGGGCGATGCCGACCTCGCCGAGGAGGCCGCCGAGGAACATCAGGGTGTGGCGGGCGTCGCCCAACTCGGTGAGCTGGCCCGCCCGCAGCTCACCCGGGGCCAGTTCGGGCGGGTCGAGGACGCCACAGCCCCGGCCCGCCAGCTCCGTCAATCCCAGCGCCTCGCCGCGCAGTTCGGGCGGTCCGGCGACCGCCAGGCGGCTGCCGATCGCCTGCGCGAGAGCCTGCGCCTGCCACACCTCGGCCAGGACCTCCCGCTGGTCGCCACCCGCGGCCAGGGACCGCCTGCTCGTCACGATGAGCCGCACCGCGTCCATGCGCTGCCCCCGTCTGTCCCGACGCGCTCCCGCGCGTATGCCTGCCCGAACTCACTGGTTCACTACCCAGAGTGAAGGGCCGTGAGACGAAAAGCCAGAGGAAGACGGAAATCTGCGGACAACAATTCGGATTCGGGCCGCAATTTGGTTACGCAGCGTACAAGTGGACTTTGCTACTCCTGGATCGGGAACCTCCGCTCGTTCCGGTCGATCTTCGCGTTCAGCGCGGCCAGCGGGTCGATGCCGAGCACCTCGCACAGCTGGAGCAGATACGCCAGCACGTCGGCGACCTCGTCGGTGACGCGTGGCGCGGCCTCGGGGTCGGTCATGACGCGGGCCGACTCCTCCGGGGTCAACCACTGGAAGATCTCGACCAGTTCGGAGGCCTCCACGCTGAGCGCGGCGACCAGGTTCTTGGGGGTGTGGTACTGCTGCCAGTTCCGCGCGGCGGCGAAATCGGCCAGGCGGCGTTGCAGTCCGGCCACGTCCAGGGGATCAGTCACGGTCCAGGTGTACCACCGTGACCCCCTCCGTCCCGGCGGCCCATGAGGCGTCGCTCACCGCGCCGACGAGCCGGATGTGCCCCCGCTCGCACATCCGGGCCCCCAGCCGCAGCAGTTCCAGCCGCTGCCGTCCGTCCAGGCCCCGGTCGAAGCCGTCGGCGAGGACGGTGAGCGTCTGGAGTGCGGCGGGCACCTCGCCCGCCGGGTCGACCTCCAGCACGCCCGGCCCGGTGAGCAGGACCAACGCGAGGGCCACGTACCGGAGTTCGCCGTCGCCGAGCCGTCGCAGGTCCGTGCGGACGCCGTCGCCCCGGTCGAGCGTCGCCCGGACCGCTCCCGTCGCCTCCTCCGCCCTGGCGAGCACGTCGGCGACCGGCCCGGCGCAGCCGGCGCGCACCGCCGCGACGAACAGCGCGTGCCGTCGTCCGCACTCGGTGCGGGTGCGCCCGAGCACATCGGCGAGATTGCCGCAGCCACCGAGCAGCCGGCCCGAGCCGGACGGTACGGGTCCGCGCATCCGGGCGGGCTGGGGGTCGCAGGCGAAGACGGAGCGCAGGGCGACCACCATCTGCTCGGCGGCGGCCAGCACCCTGCGCTGGCCGGGTGTCTTGCCGGCCACGCGCAGTGGCAGCAGGGCCGTGCCGAGCCGGTCGTCCGGCAGCGGGCCACGGGTCACCGGTGTCGGCCCGGCCGTGTGCCAGGCGGCCTGTACGGCGCGTTTCCCGGGGTCGCGCAGGGCGGTCTCCAGGAGGACCAGGCCGTCGGCCGTCAGCCGCTCGCCCACGACCCGCAGTTCGGGCTCGGCCTGCACGGCCACGTCGAGCCGGACCGGGCCCGCGGGGCCGTCGGCCGTGCAGCCGATACGGAAGCCGCGGCGGCGCTGCGCGTCGGGCCGGGCCCGCTCCGGGACACAGGCGACGGGGTCGGGGAACGCCTCGCCGAGCCCGGCGCCGCCGCCGAGCCGGGCCAGGGCCTCGTACGCCCGCAGTGCGCTGGTCTTGCCGCAGCCGCTGGGGCCGGCGAGGAGGGTGAGCGGCCCGAGCGGGAACGCGGCGCGGCGGTGGGTGGTGAAGGCGGCCAGGCGCAGTTCGGTGAGGCGGGGGCGGTCGGGATGCGCGAGGGCCGCGGAAGGTACGAGAGGTGCGGGGGATGTGGGGGGTGTGGGTGCGGGGGGCTGGGTCATATCCGGACGGTAGGGCTCCGGCGACAGGACGAACCGTTCCGTCTCCGGGGCGTTCCTACGATCGAGCTACCGTCACACCGGGCGGGCCGACGTCACACTCCGGGAAGGCCGTCACACCCCGGGAAGCCCGGCCCCCTCCATCAGCCCCGTCACCTCGGTGCCGGCCGGTGTCAGCAGGAACACGTTGCGGTCCACCCGGTGCATGCCGCTCGCCAGGCCGAAGACGACGCCCGTGCTGAAGTCGAGGACGCGTTTGGCGACCTCCGTCTCCGCGCCGGTCAGGTCGAGCAGCACGGGCACCCCCGCCATCAGCCGCTCGGCGACGTCACGGGCGTCGGCGAAGACGTTCACCCGCAGGACGACGAAGCGGCGGCGGGTCTCCGTCTCGGCCTCGGGTATGGACCGGTGGCCGACGGAGGACGGCCAGGCGTCCCGGCCCCGCAGCGGCACGACCTGGGCGAGCCCCTCCCACTGTTCGTCGGTGACATCGTGGCTGTTCACCGGCATGCTCCGTCCTGGCTCGCACTGACTGTCTGCATCGGGCAATTCTTGCGCAGAGTCACCCGTTCGGCCCAACAGCGACACGCTCCGCGACCTCAATGCACCTCACAACGGCCGGAAGGCGGCTGTGTGACGGGCGTAACTCCTCGTGATCAAGCAATGTGACACCTGCGTAACGGGGTCTTCGTACCGTCGACGGCATGACCTCGACCCCCCGGCCGCAGCAGGAGACGAAGCAGGTGCGCACCGTCTGCTCGTACTGCGGTGTGGGCTGCGGCCTCGTCCTGGACGTCGGGGCCGGGCCGGACGGCCGGCGCAAGATCTTGAAGGCGTCCGGTGACAAGGCGCATCCGGCGAACGCGGGGCGGCTCTGCACCAAGGGCGCGACCACGGCCGACATGCTCGCCGCGCCCGGGCGGCTGACCGGTGCGCTGGTGCGGGACGACCGGGGCGAGGAGCCGGTCCCGGCGCCGGTGGCCGACGCGATCACCGAGACCGCCGCGCGGCTGCGGGCGATCGTCGACGAGCACGGGCCGGACGCGGTCGCCTTCTACGTCTCGGGACAGCTGAGCCTCGAGGCGCAGTACCTGGCGAACAAGCTGGCCAAGGGGTTCGTGCGGACGAACCTGATCGAGTCGAACTCACGGCTGTGCATGGCGAGCGCGGGCACCGGCTACAAGCTGTCGCTGGGTGCGGACGGGCCGCCCGGTTCGTACGAGGACTTCGATCAGGCGGATGCCTTTCTCGTCATCGGGTCGAACATGGCCGACTGCCATCCGATCCTCTTCCTGCGGATGATGGAGCGGGTCAAGGCGGGTGCCAAGCTGATCGTCGTCGATCCGCGGCGGACCGCGACCGCACAGAAGGCCGATCTGTTTCTGCAGGTCAGGCCGGGGACCGACCTGGCGCTGCTGAACGGTCTGCTGTATCTGCTGCACGAGGGCGGCCACACCGACCCGGAGTTCATGGCCGCGCACACCGAGGGCTGGGAGGCCCTGCCCGGGTTCCTCGCCGACTACGCCCCGGCCGCGGTCGCGGAGATCACCGGGATCGCGGAGGAGGATCTGCGGACGGCCGCCCGGCTGATCGGCGAGGCGGGCAAGCGGTGGATGAGCTGCTGGACCATGGGGCTCAACCAGTCCACGCACGGCACCTGGAACACCAACGCCCTGGTCAATCTGCATCTGGCGACGGGCGCGATCTGCCGCCCGGGCGCCGGGCCGTTCTCCCTCACCGGTCAGCCGAACGCCATGGGCGGGCGCGAGATGGGCTACATGGGCCCGGGGCTGCCGGGGCAGCGGTCGGTGCTCGTGGACGAGGAGCGGGCGTTCACCGAGGACGTGTGGGAGCTGCCGCCGGGGACCCTGCGGAAGGACGGCGTCGGCAAGGGCACCGTCGAGATGTTCCGGAGGATGGCCGACGGGGAGATCAAGGCCTGCTGGATCATCTGCACCAACCCGGTCGCCTCGGTCGCCAACCGCCGTACGGTCATCGAGGGTCTTGAGGCCGCCGAGTTCGTCGTCACACAGGACGTGTTCACCGACACCGAGACGAACGCCTACGCCGACGTCGTCCTGCCGGGCGCGATGTGGACCGAGGCGGAGGGCGTCTTCGTCAACAGCGAGCGCGACCTCACGCTGACCCGGCCGGCCGCGGACCCGCCCGGGGAGGCGATGGCCGACTGGCGGATCATCGCGGAGGTGGCGTGCGCGATGGGGTACGAGAAGGGGTTCTCGTACGACAGCGCCGAGCAGGTCTTCGAGGAGATACGGCGGTTCTGGAACCCGAAGACCGGGTGGGACCTGCGCGGGGTGTCCTACGAGCGGCTGCGCGAGACGCCCGTGCAGTGGCCGGCCGCGCGCGAGGACGGGCCGGCGCGCAATCCCGTTCGGTACGTCGGTGACGAGGGGCTGCGTTTTCCGACGGCCTCCGGCCGGGGCGTGTTCTTCGCGCGCCCGCATCTGCCCGCCGCCGAGATGCCGGACGACGACTATCCGTTCGTGCTCAACACCGGGCGGGTGCAGCACCAGTGGCACACGCTCACCAAGACCGGGAGGGTCGCGAAGCTCAACAAGCTGAACTCCGGGCCCTTCGTGGAGCTCCACCCGCTGGACGCGGCCGCGCTCGGCGTCGCGGAGGGCGATCCGGTCGAGGTCGCCTCACGGCGCGGGCGGGCCGTGCTGCCGGCGGTGGTGACGGACCGGGTGCGGCCGGGGTGCTGCTTCGCGCCGTTCCACTGGAACGACCTGTTCGGCGAGTATCTGAGCGTCAACGCGGTGACGAGCGACGCGGTGGATCCGCTGTCGTTCCAGCCGGAGTTCAAGGTCTGCGCCGTCTCCCTGGCGAAGACCGCGCGGGTGGCGAAGGCGGCGACGCCCGTACCGGAGGCGGCCACGCCCGTGCGCGGGGAGCCCGCCCCGGCCCTGACGCCCACGACGGTCACTCCGGGCGTCGCCGATCCCTTCGGTCTGGAACCCTCCCCTCCGCCGGTCCTCTCCGCCCAGGAACGCCGGTACCTCACCGGTTTCCTCGCCGGGCTCGGCTCGGGCGCCCTCGGCGGTGTCCCGGTGCTGCCGCCCGACGCGCCCTTCTCCTCCGAGCACGCCCTGTGGGTCAACGGGGTCCTCGCCGGCATGTACTCCCGGACCTCCCCGGCCGCGACCGCCGCGCCACAGGAACCCGCGGGCCGCGAGATCGTCGTGCTGTGGGCCTCGCAGACCGGTAACGCCGAGGAGTTCGCCTCCGCCACCGCCGAGCGCCTGAACACGACCGGGCATCGCGCGCGTCTCGTCGGCATGGACGAGGCCGACGTCGGTGCCCTCGCCCGCACGGCCGACCTGCTCTTCATCACCAGCACCTTCGGGGACGGCGACGCGCCCGACAACGGCAGCGGCCTCTGGGACGCGCTCTCCGGCGAGCCGGCCCCGCGGCTGGACGGGGTGCGGTACGCCGTGCTCGCCTTCGGGGACTCCTCGTACGACGACTTCTGCGGGCACGGGCGGCGGCTGGACGCGCGGCTCGACGAGCTGGGCGGGGTGCGGCTGGCCCCGCGTACGGACTGCGAGCCGGACTACGAGCCCTCCGCCGGGCAGTGGCTCGACCAGGTGCTCTCGGCGCTGAGCGACACGAGCACGGCCCCGGCCCAGGCCCCGACGCCGATCCCGACTCCGGCTCCGGCCCCCGTCGAGAAGCCCAGGACCGGCTCCAAGCCCGCCGCCACCGCCCGGCTCGTCGGCAACCAGTTGCTCAGCCGGCCCGGCGCGGGCAAGGAGGTCCGCCGGTTCACGTTCGACACGAGCGGGACGGACCTGGCGTACGAGGCGGGGGACGCGCTCGGCGTGCGGCCGGTCAACGCGCCCGCCCTCGTGGACGAGTGGCTGGCGGTGACCGGTCTGGACGCGGCAACGACCGTGCAGGTCAAGGGCGTTGGTGAGGTGCCGTTCGCGGAGGCCCTGCACCGGCATTTCGACATCACGAGGATCACGCCCGACCTGCTGCGCTTCGTCGCCGAACGCGCCCGGGACAAGCACGAGTTGCGCAGGCTGCTGCGGCCCGACAACAAGGACGGGCTGGCGCAGTGGAGCTGGGGCCGGCAGGCCGTGGACGTGGCCGCCGAGTACGCGGTGCGGGCGAGTGCCGGGGAGTGGGCCGGGGTGCTGCGAGGGCTCCAGCCGCGGCTGTACTCCATATCGTCCAGCCCGCTGGTGGACGCCCGGCGGGTGTCGCTGACGGTGTCCGTGGTGCGGTACGAGAACCTGCACGGCCGGGCGCGCGGCGGGGTCTGCTCGCCCTTCCTCGCGGATGCCGAGGCGGACACGGAGGTGCCCGTGTTCGTGCGGCGCTCCCCGCACTTCCGGCCCCCGGGCGACGCCTCGACGCCGATGATCATGGTCGGCCCTGGTACCGGTGTCGCGCCTTTCGTCGGCTTCCTCCAGGAGCGGCGGGCACTCGGCCACCGGGCTCCCAACTGGCTGTTCTTCGGCGAGCAGCACCGCGCGACGGACTTCTACTACGAGGACGAGCTGACCGAGCTGCTCGACGAGGGCGTCCTCACCCGCCTGGACACCGCCTTCTCCCGCGACCAGCGCAACAAGGTGTATGTGCAGGACCGGATGCGCGAGCACGGGCCCGAGCTGTGGCACTGGCTGTGCGAGGGGGCCCGCTTCTACGTCTGCGGCGACGCCTCCCGCATGGCGAAGGACGTGGACCGGGCGCTCAAGGAGATCGCGGTGACCCACGGCGGGCTGAGCGAGGCGGAGGCCGCCGCGTACGTGAAGCAGCTCGCGGCGGAGAAGCGGTACGTGCGGGACGTGTACTGATCCACGGGTACGTGACCACGTGCCGACGGGTGCTGCGGGCCTTTACTCGCCTCACACCGGACTCTTCACCTCCACCCGGTCCTCGCTCACCGGCGGCGATTAGCGTCCTGCGCCGTGTACTCGGCAGAAACCACGCTGGTGGTGCCCGGCCAGCGGACGCAGTCGGGGGTGGCCGTACCGCCGCCCCCGGCCCCGTGGCACCGCGTCCTGACCCTGCTCGCCGACATCAGTCTGCTGATCGGTACGCGTGCCGTGTGGACGTCGGCGGCCGGTCACCGGCCGGCCGTGGCCGCGGTGATCTCGGCGTGCTACGCCTCGGTCCTGGTGTGCGGGGTGCTGGCCCTGGTCGTCCGCCGGGCCCGGTCGCTGGCGCGGGTCGACCTGTGCGTGCTGGTGACGGGCGTGACGCTCACCCTGTGCGCGTGGGTCATGCTGCACGGCGGCTCCGACGAGGCGTCGCTCACCACCCAGGCGGCGCGGGAACTGGCGGCGGGGCACGCGGTGTACGGGCAGCCATGGCCCTGGCTCTTCGGCCACGGCGTGGCCCTCACGCCGACGGTGACCGGCGGCTACGACTTCACCTACGGCTATCCGCCGCTGGCCCCGCTGCTGACCGTGCCGCTGCTGTGGCTGGGCCATGGCGGTGCTCCGGCGACGGCGGTGAGCACGGGCGCGCTGGTCGCCGGCACGGTGATGCTGTGGCGGCTGCTCCCGGCGCCGTGGCGGCCAGCGGCGACCATGGTGTGCCTGGGCTTCGGGATGCTGCCGTCGTACGGGCGGCTCGGCTACCCGGCGATCGTGGCCCTGGCCCTGCTGGTGCCGGTGGTGGTGCGCTGGCCGCGGACGGGTGAGGGCGGGCGGCTCGGCGGTGCGGGTCTGGCACGGGCCGCGTGCCTGGGGGCGGCGTGCGCGACGCAGCAACTCCCCTGGTTCCTGGTGCCGTTCCTGCTGGCCGGCATTCACGCCGTGCGACGCGGTGAACTGGGCGGACGGGCCGCGGCGTCGGTGGTGCTGCGGTTCGCCGGTGCCGCGGCGACCGTGTGGCTGCTGATCAACACCTATTTCGCCGTCAGCGAGCCGGGCACCTGGCTCAGGGGGATCGCCCTGCCCCTGACGCAGGGCGCGGTGGTCCACGGCCAGGGCCTGGTGGGCATCTCGCTGTATCTGACGAACGGCAGCGACCGGCTCGACTGGTACTCCCACGCGAGTCTGCTGCTGTTCGCCGGTCTGCTCGCGCTGTTCGTGCTGTTCGTACGGCGGCTGGGCCCGGCCGCGACCGTCCTGCCCTGGTGCGCCTTCTATCTGGCGACCCGCTCCCAGGACGGCTACTACCTGATGATGACGCCGCTGTGGCTGGCGGCGGCGGTGACCGCTCCCCAGCCGGCGTTCGCCGGGGCGTGGCAGCCGCGTCCGCGTCCGCTGTCGGGCCCGCGGCGCGGTCCGGCCCGGATCGTCGCGACGGCGCTGCTGCTGGCGCCGGCGCTGGGCGGCGCCGCCGTGGCGGCGACGGGCACCGCTCCCCTGCGCATGCGGGTCACGGCGGTCAGCCGTCCCACCCCGGTGACCGTCTCCCGACTCACCCTCCAGGTCAGCAACAGGGACGGCACGGCGCTCACCCCGCACTTCACCCTGACCACGGGCCAGGGCATGGACCCCTACTGGCGGGTCGTCCGGGGCCCGCGCACGCTGGCCGCGCACAGCACCGCCCGGTACGAACTCCGCCCGCCCTCGGGCCGGTTCGCCCTGCCCCTGCCGGGTGCCCGGGTCCGCCTGCGCGCGTTCACGGCGTCGCCGCAGACGCTGTCGAGCGCGGATGTGCGCCAGGCGCTCGGTGTCACGGACTGAGGCCGTCAGCCCGTGGCACGGACGAACCGGAGGGCGGCGGTGACCGTGGTCCGGCCGCGGATCATGCCCAGCTGGTTCCAGCCCATGCCGAACTGGTCCCGGTCCACGCTGAACTCGGTGTCCAGGGTGAGCCCGGCGGCGTCCCCGTCCCGCAGGCGGGCGGTGAGGGACAGCGGCCTGCTGATGCCGCGCACGGTGAGCTGGCCGACGACGTGCACCTGGTCGCCGTCGCGGAGCTCGGCACCGCGGGCCGCGAAGGTGATCTCGGGGTGGCGGTCGGCATCGAAGAAGTCGGCGGACCTCAGATGGGTGTCGCGCTTGGCGTTCCCGGTGTCGAGGGAGGCGACGTCGAAGGTCAGGGTGCCGACGGCGGATCCGTCGGGCCGGACCTCGCCCGTGCCGCTCAGCGCACCGAACGCGCCCTTCACGGTGACCAGGCCCCACATGGTCTTGTGCCGGATGCCGACGGTCGAGGCGGTCGCGTCGAGCTGCCACAGTCCGGTTTCCACGGCGACGGTCATGATCCTTCTCCCACTCGTATCGTCCAAATTTGGATGACTGCAATGACTGCACGCTAGCGGCTCGTCCAAAATTGAACAACCCCCTGCTCCAAATTTGGACGACAGGTACGCTTGACGGCATGGCCGACCCCCAGGAGCACACCGCCGACCTGCCCGGATGCCCGTCCGCCGAGGGCGGCGGACTGCTGCCGGCCGAGCTGCGCGCCTGGATGCTGCTGCTCGCCGCGACGGGAGCGGTGGAGCAGCGGCTGCGGGCGGCCGTGAAGGAGAAGCTGGACATCTCGCACGACGAGTTCCTGATCCTGTGCCTGCTCGCCGAGCAGCCCGAGGGCGGTCTGCGCATGACGCGCGTCGCGGAACTCCTGGGCCGCCCCAAGACCCGACTCACCTACCAGATCGCCTGCCTCCAGCACGCCGGCCTCGTCACCCGCAGGTCGGTGTGCGGGGACAAGCGCGGCATCGAGGTCGCCCTCACGGACAAGGCCCGGGACCTCCTGACCGAGGCCTCCGGCCCACTCGCCGAGACGGTCACCGAGGGCCTGGCCCGCTTCATGGGGCCGGACCAGTGCGCGGCGATGCGTGGGTTGGTGCCGGATCTCGCCGAGGAATCCCGCCCGGAGTGAGGGGCGCCCCTGCCTGACCGAGGCGGGGCAGCATTCTCTACAGCGTCGTAGAATCCGGGAACACGGGCGCGACGACGGTCGTTGCCCGAGTACACATCCCACATGAGGAGCGACTTCTTGTCCGCCAGAACGACGGACCCTCCGGGGCACAGTCCCCGACCACCCTGCCACGGCATCAGTGATCGCGGCACACGGCCGGGTGGTGTTCGATGAGTGCCGCCGAAGCCCTGCTGGGCCTGCTCGCCGTGTTCGTGCTGACCGCCGGCACCGGCTACTTCGTCGCCCAGGAGTTCGCCTACGTCTCCGCCGACCGGCTCGCGCTCGCGCGTGCGGCCGAGGCCGGGGACCGCAAGGCCGCCCGGGCCCTGAAGGTGCTGGAGCGGCTCTCGTTCATGCTGTCGGGCGCGCAGCTCGGCATCACCGTCACCGGTCTGGTGGTCGGCTTCATCGCCGAGCCGTCGGTGTCCGCGCTGCTGCGGCCCGCCCTGTCGGGGCTCGGCCTGCCCGACGCGGCCGTGAGCGGTATCGCCGTCGTCCTCGCCTTCGTGCTGGCCACGGTCGTGCAGATGGTGCTGGGCGAGCTGGCCCCGAAGAACCTCGCGATCGCGGTGCCCGAGCGGCTGGCGAAGGCGCTGGCCCCGTCCACGCTGGCGTATCTGAAGGTCGTCGGCCCCGTCGTCCGCGTCTTCGACAACGCGGCGAACAAGCTGCTGCGCAAGGTCGGCATCGAGCCGGTCGAGGAACTGCACCACGGCGCCACGCTGGAGGAGCTGGGCCATCTGATCGGCGAGTCCCACGAGCGGGGCGCGCTGCCCAAGGACACCGCGGCGTTGCTGGACCACGCGCTGGAGTTCTCCGAGCGCAGCCTCGACGAGGTGATGGTGCCGCGCGCCGACGCCGTCTTCGTCCGCAAGGACGCCGGTGCCGACGAGGCGATCGGCCTGATCGCCGAGCACGGCCACTCCAACTACCCCGTCCTCGGCGACCACCCCGACGACATCGCGGGCGTGCTGGGCGTGCGCGAGCTGATGGCGCTGCCCGCCGACCGCCTGGCCGGCGCGACCGCCGGTGAGGTGGCCCGGCGCCCGCTGCTGCTGCCGGACACGCTCGCGCTGCCCGACGCGGTGACGCGGATGCGGGAGCAGGACGACGAGTTCGCGGTCGTCCTCGACGAGCACGGCGGCGTGGCGGGCATCGTCACCTACGAGGACATCGCCGAGGAGCTGGTCGGTGACATCGCGGACGAGTCCGACACCGTCACCGTGCTCGCCGTCGCGGACGGCGACGGCTGGCTGGTGGACGCCGGACGCCGGGTGGACGAGGTGGCCGAGGCGACCGGGATCCGGCTGCCGGAGGACGACGACTACGACACCGTGGCCGGTCTGGTCGTGGACCGGCTCGGCCGCTTCCCGACGGTCGGCGACCGGGTCACGGTCGAGCTGGCCGAGGGCGGCCGGGCCGTGATCGAGGTCCGCACACTGGACCGGCACGTGGCCGACCGGGTGCGGATCAGCCCGCTGGTGGAAGCCGAGGAGATGGCGTGAGTTTCCCCATGGCGGTCTTCGTGACCGTGCTGCTGCTGATCGGCAGCGGCTTCTTCGTGGCGGCCGAGTTCGCACTGGTCGCCGCCAAACGGCACCGCATGGAGAAGGCGGCGGCCGAGGGGCGGCGCGGGGCCGGGGCGGCACTGGCCGGCATCCGCGAGCTGTCGCTGATGCTGGCCGGCGCCCAGCTGGGCATCACCGTGTGCACACTGGGCCTCGGCTCGGTGTCGAAGCCGGCGATCTCGCACGAACTGGACCCGCTGCTGCACAAGCTGGGCCTGCCCAGCGCCGTGAGCTACGGCGTGGCCTTCGCCGTGGCGATGGTCGTGGTGGTGTTCCTGCACATGGTGGTCGGCGAGATGGCGCCCAAGTCCTGGGCGATCGCCCACCCCGAGCGTTCGGCGATGCTGCTCTCGCCACCCTTCCGGGCCGTGGTGCGGGCCGTGCGCCCGCTGATCCGGCTGCTCAACGCGGTGAGCAACGCGCTGGTACGGCTGTGCCGGGTGGCCCCGCGTGACGAGCTGGCCTCGGTGCACGACCGGGAGCAGCTGACGCACCTGGTGGAGGAGTCCGAGCGGCTGGGCCTGATCAGCGCGACCGACTCGGAGCTGCTGACCCGCTCGCTGACCGAGCCGGAGACGCCCATCGCGGCGTTGCGGATCCCGGCAGCGGAGATCACCTGGGTCGAGGGCGGCGCGGACGTCGACGCGCTGTTGCGTTTCGCCGCCGAGCACGACCGCACCCGGCTGCTCGTCCGGGAGAACGGCGTCGTCCTCGGCTCGGTCCACGCCCGTGACGCCCTGGTCGCCCGGGCCCGGGGGCGGGCCACGACCGCGCGCGAGCTGGCCCGGCCGGTGCCCGAGCTGGCGGAGGCGGCCACGGTCGCGGACGCGATCGAGGTGCTGCGCCGCCGCCGGGCGTCCCTGGCCGTCGTCCGCGACCCCGCCGGCGGGCTCACCGGCCTGGTCACCCTGGACGACCTGCTGGCCCGTCTGATGCAGCCGGACGCGGCGGCCTGACGGGGCGGGACCGAACATCCAGCACATCTGCACACCGCCCGCCAGGACGCCGCAGGGCGGCGCGCCCGGCGCCGAGTCCGTCCCGCGGCATGGGAACTTGGCGCCGAAGTGCCCGCTTCGGAATTCGGGAGGCAATACACCCGTGTGCCGCCGGGCGACGGGGTGTGTGAAGGAGTGTGCGCAATTCGGTGACCTCGTGGTCATGGCGGTGAAGGCGGTCACCGGAAAAGGGGTGCGGCGTCGACGGGCGGCTGGCCGTCCGGCTCCGCGGAATGCTTTGATCCTGCGCACGGCGGCGTCGCGGATGCGGAATCCCGGTCCCCCGGAATCCCGCGATCACCCGCGCCGCTCCGCCATTGCGCACATTCACGCGAAGGGAAACACCCCCATGAACCTCACCCCCCGGGTCGACATCGCCGAGCTCTCCGACGCGGACCTGGACCAGGTCTCCGGCGGCAACGCGGGCGGCGCCGCCTCCGCGGGCCTCGCGGGCGGCCTCTCCGCCGGTCTGGTCGGGCCGCTGACCGCCGAGCTCTGCGGGAACCTCCAGGGCGCCCTGTCGACGGAGGGCGCCGCGGCGGGCGGGAACGTGGGCGTTCACACGACCTCGCTCTGAAAAACCCCGCGTAAAGGGCCCCGGGACGCTTCCCGGGGCCCTTCGCCTTGCCACGCCGCCCAGCCGGGCGTCGCAATGTTGAGGAATTCGCGAAGATCATGACGGAATTCTGGACATGACGGGGGCGGTCGACAGGGCGAAGGGGCATGACGCAGACTTACAGCGCCCCTCAGACCCCGGCTGTAAAGCGATAGGACCAGCCCCGTGAAATCCGACTCGACCCGGACCGAAGAACTGCCGATCTACGAGAGCCTCGTACGCGAACGCGGTGACGTCGTGGAGGAGGCCCGCGTGGTGGCCGAGGAGACGCAGCACCAGGTGACGCAGGCACTGAACGGCGTCACGCCGACGGGTCATGGCCCCAGTTCATGAGTGAGTGACGCCAGCGGCTGTCCTCCACGTCGCCGGAGGGCCGCTGGGCCAGGTGCCGGCGGATGTAGCCGACGACCTTGCGCATGTGCTGGTGGTCGTCGTCCGTGAGATCGGCCTTCTTCGCCCGCAGGATCGCCACGATCCGCCGGCCGGAGGCGTGGCCGGTGGACTCGCCCCCGCCCTGCTGCTGACCGACGCTCCGCGACTCGTCGGAGGCCAGCCACTTCTCCAGTTCGGCCGGTGTCATGTTCACCAGCTCACGGAAGTCGTTCCAGGTCTCCTCGCGTTCCTCGCCGTCCACGCCGCCTCACTTCTTCTTCTTGAGCGCGGACGGCTTGTGCACGGCGGACCTGCCGGACTTGTCGCTGCGCACCTGGTACTGCGGATCGTCGGGCGAGGCGTCGACCGTGCGGCCCGCCGCCCGGGTCCGCTCGGTGATCTCCTTCTCCACCTCGCCCTCGGTCCGGCTGCCGTGACTGCTCCAGGTGACCTTGTCGCCCTTCTTCGGCTTCCCGCCCTCACTGCGGCGCTTCGCCATGCCCGTGCTCCCTCGCGGAGAGTGTGCTGTCTCTCCAGCGTGCGGGCTCGACGCTCACCGCGCAGCTCGGCGGAAGGCCCAGCGCATCCCGGGTTCCGTCACGCAGCGGAACAGCCGCCGTACCGACGGCGTGCACAGCGCGGTCATGACCGCGGCGGCCACCAGGGTGGCGGTGAGCGCGCCGACGGGCCCCTGGACCCAGGCCGGTTCGTACCAGCCCCAGTACTTGGCGGCCTGCGCGACGAAGCCGTGCAGCAGATAGCCGCACAGCGTGCCCGCGCCCAGCACGGTGCACCACAGCCGGCGCCCCGGCACCCAGGCGAGGAAACAGGCGACCAGGACGACCGAGCAGCCGAAGGCGGCCAGGGTCATCAAGGGCCCGTACCAGAAGGGGGCGGCCAGGGCCCGGGCGCTGTCGGCGTGGAAGAACCAGGCGTAGTTCATCCGCGGCACCGCCCAGTACGCCACGGCGAGGGCGCAGCCGGCGACCGGGACGGCGAGGAGGCGCACCTTGCGCCGGCGCACCAGCCGGAAGTGCTCCGGCCGCAGCAGCAGTCCGAAGACGAAGTACGGCAGGAACTGCAGGGTGCGTTGCAGGTCGAGGTCGTTGCCGACGGACGGCGAGAGCGTCGCCAGCATCGCGATGACGAAGGCCAGTGGCAGCGGCCACCGCACATGACGCCACAGCGGTGTGGTGAGCCGCCAGATGAACAGCGCCGCGAGGAACCAGGTCAGATACAGGGGATCCAGCAGGCTGACCGGCCGGCCGGGGTCCTGGCTGGTCCAGCGGGTGAACAGGGTGTACGCCGTCTCGAACACGACGTAAGGGACGACCACGCCGGTGACCAGACGCTTCAGCTTCGCCGGGCTTCCGTCGAAGGTGCGTGAGAAGTAGCCGGAGATGATGATGAACGCCGGCATGTGGAAGGCGTAGACGAGCATGTAGAGGGCTGTGACGGCCCTGCTGCCCGGCCGCAACGGCTCCCAGGCGTGCCCCACGGCCACCAGCACGATCGCCAGGTACTTGGCGTTGTCGAAGAACGCGTCCCGCGGCCGGACCGGCCGGGCCGGTGTGTCCTGGTCTTTCGTCCGAGTGGCCCGGGCTTCTTCCGCCGCGGGGCGGGCCGTTGTCACCGTGTCACTCACGGGCCCTCCCCCAGCGACTCGAAGCGGCCGTGCCTCGTCTTGCCCGGAGTAAGGGTGAGGGGTCTGCGCAGAACATCGCCCGCACCTTAATCACAGGGCCGTGCCCTGGTTCAACTCGTAACGGGTGTGACTCACTTCGGCTCATGCCCGGGTATACGTACCGGAAGGGGCGATCGTCTCCGCGAGGGCGGCGGTGAAAGGATGCCGGGGCTCTGTCAGGACCCTTCGCGCCGGGCCCTGTTCGACGAGTTCGCCCGCGTCCAGTACGGCGATGCGGTGGGCGAGTGCCGCCGTGTCCAGGTCGTGGGTGATGAGCACGAGGGCGAGGTCGTCGCGGTCGCGGACGAGTGCGGTGAGCAGGTCGAGGATGCCGCGGCGGGTGACGGTGTCGAGGCCGGAGGTGATCTCGTCGCAGACCAGGACCCGGGGGCGGGCGAGAAGGGCGCGGGCGAGGGCGGCGCGCTGGAGTTCACCGCCGGAGAGCTCGCCGGGGCGACGGCGGACGAGGCCGCCCGGCAGCCCGAGGCTCGCGAGCGTGGCCGTTGCCTCCTCCAGGGCCGTCCCCTCGTCGGTGCCGCGCAGCCGGACGGCGGTGCGGCCGACTTGGGCGAGGACGGGCCGGTGCTCGTCGAACGCGGCCCGGGCGTCCTGGAAGACGTACTGCACGGCCGCCAGTTGAACACGGCTCCGCTGCCGCAGGCTGCGCGGCAACGCGGTCCCGTCGAGCAGGATCTCACCGTCCTGGTCCCGATGGAGCCCGGCCAGACAGCGAGCGAGGGTGGTCTTGCCACTGCCCGAGCGGCCCACGACGGCCAGACATTCGCCGGAGTGCAGGACCAGGTGCGGGGCGCGCAGGACGGTGGTGGCACCGCTGCGGGCGCCCCCGTGGTGCCGGGCGGTGAGACGGCTGATGCGGAGCACGGGGTGACGGGCCGGGCCGGGGGTGTCCTCGGCGGCCTGGGCAGGGGCGGGGGGATGGTCGACGGCGGGGCCGGCGTCGTCCTGCGCCGGGGCGGCCAGGTCACGTACGCGCGAGGCGGGGTCGGGGACGGAGGCAGGGCTGTCGACGTCCTGCGCCCGGGCGGGGCGGTCGGATGTCGGCACGGCCGGGGCACGGACAGGGGCCAGGCTGTTGTCCTCCTGAGCCCGGGCGGCCAGATCGTGCACACGCAAGGCGGGATCGGGGACAGAGGCAGGGCTGTCGACGTCCTGCGCCCGGGCGGGGCGGTCGGATGTCGGCACGGCCGGGGCACGGAC